>NZ_VPEN01000055.1:0-3817 GCF_013417135.1 Acinetobacter sp. YH16051
ATAAAAACCATCACGCCCATATCATGCTGACCACCCGAAAAGCTGAATTAGACCCTGACAATAAACTCACTCTGACCACCAAAACCGATATTGAGTTAAGTAATGCCAAACGCAAAAGCCTTGGCATGGAGACAACCCAAGAAGACATTAAGCAAATTAGAGAAACATGGGCAGACTTAGCCAATAAAGCCTTGGAACGTGCAGGCTACCGAGAAAAAATAGATCACCGCAGCTATGCCGATCAGAACAACGGATTACAAGCCACCATCCACGAAGGCACCAAAGTCACTCAATTACGCAGACAAGGCATAGACACTGAAATCAGCCGTTTCAATGACAATGTGAAACAGCAGAATACCCAACAACTTAATCAACAGAAACAGCAGAAAGAGAGCGTTTTACAGCGTGGTTTAAATCGTGTTGATCAAGGTTTTGAGCAATGGCAGAAGAACCAAGAAAGCAAACGCCTAGAACTGGAACGCCAAGCCGAAATACAACGACAGCAAAAACTAGAGCATCAACAAGCCGAGCGAGCCAATCGTAAGGCATCACAAGACTTAGATCAGGGCGGAATGTCATTATGAGTAACCAAAACGATGATTTAGACCTAGACGATCAGTTATATATTCTATTGGCATCTATGAAGGAATACAGGGAAGCCATAGCAGACGATAATAAGCGATTAGAGACGTTTTACAATGAAGTGGCTAGCGGAGTACTTAATAAGGCTGAAAAGTCGCTAGAAAACGCAAATAAGAAGCATACAGGTGCATTGAATAATAGTATTCAGCATTTAAACCAAGTTGCAGCTCAACTAAATGCAAAATTTATCCTATTTTTCGCCAGTACTTTTGTGGCTTTGGTTCTCGTATTGCTTTTGGCTATATTTTTGTATATCCCAAGCCTTGATGAAATCCAACAGCGCAGAGCAGATAAAAAAGCATTAGCAGCATATGCACTTCAAATCAAAGTTGATGATGGAGAAACACTCGTCAGAATCATGACGAAAAATCCGTGTTACTCATTCCAACCAAATAGCGTCAAAGAAAAGACCTATGACTGGTGCCAGATCGACCCTAAAAAATACTAGATGATCGGTACTTTGCTTGGTTTTTCTCATTACTGATCAGATTACAGCAAGCGCAAAGTTGCCCGACTTTGAAACATGGCTAAAGCCATATTTCAAAGAGTCGAACATTAATTCTCTTTGCACTGTGTATTCACACTAGATTGATAACAAACAAATTTTCTACCGTCAGGCTGAGTTATATAAAGATAATCCCCGACGCTGTTGTATACGGAACCATTTGAACCATAGCCATTATTTTCATTTATTTGGTAATAAGTATAACCATTTGAACCGTAAGAACGATCTTCTGTATTGTAATAAGAACTACCATCACTCCCATATGTGAAGTTACCAACATTATTATAAGAAGTAGTACTGTTATTTTGTTTTTTATTAGCATAATTAACTACGGCATCAGCCATAGCATTTAAACCATTTTGAAGTTGCTGATTTCCTTGAGAGTAACTTTGAAAATTAACACTTGGCGGTGGGATATATGTCCAGTCGTATTTATTTGCTAAGGTAGAAGTAGATAAAATAGTAAATGAAAAAAGTAGAATTAGTATTTTCATAATATTCATATTTAAGTAAAAATTAATTAATTTTAATTTGTTATAACTAATATGTATAGCTAGATGTATCGTAAGATGCCGAGTGAATGTCTACGAACGACTGAGCAACATTAAAATTTCGACCTACTTCATTATCAAGCGTAAGCGGACGAAAAAGCTTTATGAGAAATGCAAATTCATTAATGATCCTGAAAAATACTAGATGATCGGTACTTTGCTTGGTTTTTCTCATTGCTAAGCAAATTACAGCAAGCGCAAAGTTGCCCGACTTTGAAACATGGCTTTAGCCATGTTTCAAAGTATCGAGCTAAATTTTAATTAAACACGTTTCAAAGCCATGATATGACGAACCATATCGTTAATATGCTGTTTTGTTTCATTATCTTGAGAGCTTAGCCAAGTTACAACATCTGCATCAAAAGCCTTTGCTTGAGCAGTGGCATGGCGTTCTTGTAATTTTTTCACAAAATTTGGTTTTACTACTGGCGCATTGGTAGGGTCAAAATTTTTATAACGTTCTAATTCATTTTGCATGGTTATACCTCCGCTTTTGATTGTGCGATGGCTCAAAGCCAGTAATGATTCTTGCAACATCACCACGTTCAACCCAAACCACTGTTAGTAGTCTACCACGATTACTCAGACCAATTGATATTAGCCGTTGCTCATCGTAATGACCAAGATCGTCAAAGGAAATCAGCTCTGGATCAAGAAAAACGCTACATACTTCTTCAAAAGTAATTTCACGCCCTCGATAGACTATTTCCATTTTTTTATCGTGCCATTCAAATAGCAGACCGTAATACTCAATCAACGGCATGTTTAGCCTTTTCCTAGATTTACAACTTCTAAAAGTCTACTTAGAGGGTTTTACTTATTCAATAACTCATTAATTTAAATGGGTTCTAACATCTAAATTTCGTATAACAGCCATTATGTAAAATGAAGGTTTATAAATAAAATTAGCCCCCTAATTCTATTTTTCCATGACAGTGTTTATATCTATAACCACTATTACATGGACATGAGGCTGCTCTACGACTAGGAACTGGTACTAAATTCCAATTTTGACGCCATTTTATTCCTAAATTCAACATCATACCTACACCACAATTATATGAAAAATTTCGTATAAATTGATTTGTTTGAATGTTTGTACCTTTTGGTGAAACTTTTATGTCTATACCAGATACTTCAAAGTTAATTTCAGAAATAGTTAGAGGGAATTCTAAGGAATCAGGAGCTTCTATATCAAAATTCTTTTTAAATAATTCTTTATTATTAATGACATAAAATTTAATTGATAGAAAATCTCCATTTTCATATTTAATTTCAATTTCTTTACCACTAGGGGGGCACTTAAAATCAATAGGAGTTCCTATATTTTCCCAGCAGTTATTCCTCATTACTAAACGCTCTTCCTTAGACACACTAAGCATTTCAACATTTAGCAGTAAATAACCACTTTCATCCCTTGTTAAAGAAACTACATCATAATTATCAATTACAAGTGCGCGAGGTGTTTCATAGTAGAAATTTCCCCCTACTACGGTTAATAATTTATTTCTCCGCCATTCAAAATTGCCTTTTACTTTTTCTGAATTAACCTTATTTTTTTTAAACTCTACTAATTGATCATTGGTATAAGCATAATTATCAGCATTTTTATGATGCTGTGTACAAAGAGCAATCATACCCTCTGGTCTGTGATGATTTTCAATACTCCAAGGCGGATCGAAATGATGCCATTCGAGATAAGGGTTTCCACAATTAGGAACAGGACAACCAAATCCTACCTCCTGTCTAAGAGTTTGAATTACTTTTTTAGGGGGCGTCCTATTCATTGATGATCTACCATGTGATTTTTTAAATTGTCTAAAATTAACATAATACACCTTATACGAAATGCTTTTCATTTCTCATTAAATTTCAGTGTCTTATCTTGATGTAAAAAGCCCAACTGTACTCAGTTGGGCTTTTTTAATGATTTGTCACGTTCCACGCCTATTCTTTGATCAATGTTTCACAACTTTGATTAGCTCCATTAAATAATTAAAACCTAGATAATAAGAACCGAGCGAGTGTCTACGAGCGATTGAGCATCATCAAAATTTCACGCTCGCCTTTTCTCTGATTACAAGCTCCCTTTCGATTTTAAACGGTAGGTACAGAGCAT
>NZ_VPEN01000056.1:0-3731 GCF_013417135.1 Acinetobacter sp. YH16051
CAACTGTTGTTGCTGCAGGTAAGAAAATACTATCAAAACTTAAATTCTGGTAATTCATTAAGATTCAGGATGATTACTATCCTGAATCTTAGTTATCAACGTTTCTTTTTCCAAGATCGGTTTTATCCGATGTGAACAGCGAACAATTCAAACACCTCACAGAGCGCGTCAGTTTTTCCGGCTCTTACCCGTGACAGTTTTCTCCGCCAGTTTATCTTCCAGTGTCACAACTTTCTGATACAGCCGCCTGCCAGAAATGGGAAGGATTATCCCTGGCCCATTCCGGCATGTTTCCGTGCTCCGTGTATTCCAGATCTTTCCGTTTCGCATACTCCCCTTTGCGCTCGATGTAATCGGCGTGGTTTGCAGCCTGTCCCTTGCCTCCAAATTTAACGCTGAGGTGATAGGTTGCCACGGTTTCAGCCCTCCGCAGGAGCGCACTGTTTCTCGACGAAGGAGAGAAACATATAAGTGCGCTTCCTTCTAATTTCACGAATTAGAAGGAAGATACCCCCCTGCACCCACCGACCGCAAGCGATATACTGCACGACCACAACACACCGCAAAAAACACCAGGGAGCACCACGAACATGCGCATCAGCAACATCGAATGGCTGAAGAAACGGATCGGATTCATCAGGAAGCTCGGAGAACAGACCGCACGACAGAGACAGATTATTGACCTGCTCGACAACGAAGCAGGACTCACAGAACAGGAACGCAAACTCCTCCACGTACTGGCAACAGCGGAAAAAAACGACTTACAGGCACAGGAGAGCGAACGAAAACAGGCGGTCCAAAAACGAATCGAGGGAAAAAAACAACGACGAGAACGCAATCACCGGCTCTTTCTCGCGGCTGGGCTACTGATCGAAGCAGGACTGGTAGACACAAAAACAGGCGAGCTATGCTATAAAAAAGACAGGATATTACAGGCACTTAAGGAACTTAAGTACGATCTGGAGACATCCCCAAACCCAGACGCGTAAGTGCCTCCATCCGTGTTCCGATTCCCTGGTGCTTCCTCGCTCATTCGCTCGCTACGCTCGGTCATGAGACTGCGGCGAGCACTACCAGCGCAATCATGCGGAAAACAGCACCATTGCTGGGCTGAAAGGAGAAAACCGCCGGAAAGCCCTCAGCTCAAAAAGACGCCGAAAAGGCGCTGTTATCTGATATAGGCTATTTGTGCATTGCCCAATTACGGATCGTATTACGATGTACATTCAGCATCGCCGCAATAGCTTTCTGAGAATATCCATTCTCCAGCATACATAGCGCCATGAAACGCTTGTCATCGTAGGCTTCGCCTTTAGCGATACCACCTTTCCGGCCTCTCTTGGCCTGTATTTCTGGGGTGTGCGTATCAGCCACATACTGTGCGAAAGTTTCCGGCGTGAAGTTCCTGTGCGTGTATTTCGCAATGCTCTTGCCAATAGCCCGACATTCAGGCGGAGAAAGCGGAACGGGAAGCGATGCGTTGTACATTTCGACACGCTGAATCACGGCATCAAGCCACTGTGAGAATGCTGGCCAGCCCTGACGAATCGCCCTGTAAGCCCATTTGCGCGTCATTTCGAACAGATGGCAGTTTCGCCCCATCCCGTAATGTTTATCGATGCTACGGCGCGCTGAGGCGCTCAAATCGAGATAATCAGCCAGTTCATCGAGGGTATAGGCCTCCTCGCGCCACTCCATCACCTGCCATTCCAGGTGGAACGGATTTTTGCAAATCAGTCCGCTGTAGTTCACATCTGCACAAAGTTTCTCACACAGCGAACGTTCAATCGCAGCGGCGTATTTCAGCGCCTTAACCGAGCTGTCCGGCGCGGTTCTCACGGCGATATTGAGTGCGTAGAGCAGGTGAGCATGACCGTTCACAGGATTTTTTACGGTGATGTTCGGCGCGGGAGCGTTCCGGTCGCTCCAGTCAATCGCAGCTCCTACACGGTCAACGTCAAAAACCAGCCAGAACTGCGCATGAGGCTGGTTCTGCTGGATGTACCGCGCAAGAAGCGCACGCCCTTTGCCGGAGATGCGAAGACCAAAAGCGAGATCATCCGTGTGATAGGGACGGTGGGGTAAATTTTCTTCGAAGTATTGAAGCGCGGCGCTCATGTGTTACGATTCCTTCCAGGTTATCGACCGACATCGCCCCTGTATTTTCGTGAAAGTCTTGGCGGATAGACACGAATTTCAGGGGCGTTTGTTTTTCAGTCGCTTACACTACCCCCAACAACAAAACCTGTCGAGCCTTCCCGCAAAAACGATCCATTTACCATAACTCCTGTTGTACGAACCCCTTAAAACGCTCTCAATCGCTTTCTGACGCAAAAAACGCAAAAATACAAGGAAACACCAGGGCAACCCCGAAAAATGCGTCAGAATTATTTTTATGGGGCTGCATAACTATGCACAAAAGTGATTCGCGAACAGTTTCAACCGTTCAGAAGGGCGAATGGGTCAAAACAGCAAATTTTCTCATCCATATCCTTGCATAGATGGATAAAACAGTTCGATATCAGCATCAGACACAATAATTGCCATAGTTCATCCCACCCTCTCTCCAAAGCAACATGACTAAAAAACAGTCTTGGGATAGTTTGTTTTCTGAGCTCCATGTACCCCACCTTTTTAGGAAATCGCTTAAAAGGTTTAGTCTCACAACAACCTGAACACAGCTCTAGATAACATTTATCGAATACAATAAAATACCACTTATAAAATAGGTGGTTTATTTATAAGTAATATTTCTTGACAATATAGGTTCTTAAAATGGAATATATTGATAAATCGACACTAAACAGCAAAGAAAAAATTAGACAAGCAATCGAAAAGAAAATAAGGGAAATAAAAGGTTACACGCCACGAGTCGGTATTTTTGGATCAACTGGCGTAGGTAAATCATCATTATGCAATGCATTATTTGGTCGTGATGTAGCCCCAGTCAGTAACGTCGCTGCTTGCACAAGAGAGATTCAAGAAATTCATATCAAGCCAGAAGATGGAAATGAGGGAGGACTTACGATAATAGACTTTCCTGGTGTTGGTGAAACCTTGGAAAGAGACAAAGAATATTATAATCTATACAAAGAGAATGTTGCAAAGTTAGACCTAGTTGTATGGGTAATAAAGTCTGATGAAAGGGCTTACGCAATTTCTCAAAAGGTATATAACGATATATTGCTACCTAATATAAAAAAATGTCCTGTTGTATTTTTCATAAACCAAATAGATAAAATAGAACCAACAGAAGACGATGAAGGTGAACTTCTTTGGGATAAAAAGAAAAACGAGCCGACAAAAGAGCAGTTAGCTAGTGTAAATGAGAAAATACTAGAAGTAAGTACTGCCTTTTCTGTTCCTGCTTCATACATTATACCTACATCAGTCAAAAGAAAGTTTAATATTTCTAAAGCAATGGAGACAATAATAGACATCCTCCCAAAGGAGAAAAAATATGCTCTCTATCGCGAAGCAGGAGAAGAAATAAAAACAGAAAAAATGGCAGAAAGCGCAGAAAAGGGCGTATGGGACACCATTAAAGAATGGACAGGTGAAGCCTGGGATAACGTAAAGGATGTAGTTGTTGAAGTAGTAGCTGCAACTGTTGTTGCTGCAGGTAAGAAAATACTATCAAAACTTAAATTCTGGTAATTCATTAAGATTCAGGATGATTACTATCCTGAATCTTAGTTATCAACGTTTCTTTTTCCAAGATCGGTTTTATC
>NZ_VPEN01000057.1:0-3665 GCF_013417135.1 Acinetobacter sp. YH16051
GTAATTGCTTAGTTAATTCATTGTCCTGCAATGGAGGATATTAAAATCTGTCAGCGTAGACCAGGTATTGATTTAAGTACCTTGTCAAAGAGGGAGGGGATAAAGCTAATCTGCTCCCACCCCTAAATCCTGTCCTTAGTTTGAGGATAGGTACTCCGTATTAAGCAGGGGTTTTTCTTTTAAAGCTCCGCTTCCTTTCCATTGAGAAGCAGATAGACATTACATAACTAATTTTAATGAAAGGCTTGTTCTACTGATCTAGTTGTATTCAGAAATAAACAAAAATTTGTATGGTTAATAATATTTATAAAACTAGATATTTGTATGCACACTAATGCTCTATTGCTTGAATAGATTTAAAAACAAATGATGTAACTTGTATTCTCTTTTCTCTTTTCTAATTTCTGTTTTCTCCACGCCCTCTGTTCTTCTCAATACCTTATCAAACTTCATGCAGTCGGTTGGATTCTGATAACTCTGTACGCTCCCAAATTTTTGGGAACGTATCAAATACCTGTCACGGCGTACACAGCTATCAGATTGGTAGAGATAGGATTTAAATATAGTCCTAGATGCTCACAGAATCGCTCAGATTGAACGAAATACACCTTACCTATATCTATGTACCACTATACTTTTTAGAAGCACCTTAGAGCGCAAATGAGAAGCCATGAGCAAGTGTAAATTTCTATTCCCTGTCCAACCTGCATTGCAGGATAGGTAAATATATCTGAATCCATGCACTCAATTTGCTATGCAGATAATCAAAATTAAAATCAAAATTTTTGAAAGGAAGATGGGCTTTTCTGAAATAAAAAAAGCTTTAAAATGCTTTACTGTTTGCTGTATGCCTTGCCCTATAAGGCTTTCAGAGGGTATGTGTGATACTTTTTACCGTAATGTGTGATACTTTTTACCTGTTGATAAGTGGTTTAATGTGATATTAATTACCGTATTGATGATATTGATATTATATTAGAACAGTGATAAAAGATTACTAATATAACAAAATAACAAATTCACTACCAAAGTGTTGAGAGGGGAAATGAGTAAGGATTCAAGGCTTGTGGTTAAAGATAATAGTTTGATTGATGCCAGTTTCAATCTGTCATTGGTTGAGCAAAGATTGATGTTATTAGCCATAGTTGAAGCTAGAGAGCTAGATAAACTAACACCTGAAACACCAATTGAAGTTAAGGCTACAGCTTACAGAGATCAATACAAGACTGATGAGAGTAACGCCTACTCACAGTTAGCAGATGCTACAAAACAATTGTTTAATAGACAGTTCAGCTATATTGATAGGTATGCTGATACGGATGCTGTAACCGTTTCTCGTTGGGTTAATGAAGTAACTTATGTAAATGATAAGGGTATGGTTGTAATGTACCTGAATCGAAATGTAATAAGCATGATAAGCAGACTTGAAGCTAACTTTACTCAATACCTGTTAGAGCAAGTAAGTGAGTTTAAAAGTAAGTACAGTATTAGATTGTATGAGTTACTGATTAAGTATAGAGATATTGGAACAAGTAAGAAGTTTGAAATAGCAGAGCTTAGAAGTAAGCTAGGCTTAGAAGATAATGAGTACAAGCTAAATGCTGTATTTAAAAGGGATGTATTAGATAAGGCAGTTAAAGAGATCAATGATAAAGCTGATATACAGAT
The DNA here is from genome assembly GCF_013417135.1 of Acinetobacter sp. YH16051. Taxonomy (NCBI): domain Bacteria; kingdom Pseudomonadati; phylum Pseudomonadota; class Gammaproteobacteria; order Moraxellales; family Moraxellaceae; genus Acinetobacter; species Acinetobacter sp. YH16051. The sequence goes on from NZ_VPEN01000057.1 coordinate 1,669, forward strand.
TAAGTATGAACAGTTTAAAGAGGGGAGAAAGGTATCTCATATCCTGTTTAAGTTTATTAAGAAGAAAGAGAAGAAGCAGAAAGAGAGTAAAGATAAGAATACTGTAGATATGTTTACAGGACTAAGTATTAAACAATGCCTTATGTTTGGTGATAAGTTAAGTAGAGATATAGCTTTCCAAAACCATTACAAGGCTAATGTTGGAGAGAGTATAGAAGATTATGCAGAACGAATAGCTACAATGCTATCAGATGCTTTCTATATTAAGGAATGGATGACATACCTAGAAAGTGTGGGATATGTACCTAGCAACAAATAAGGGAGCTATATAAGCCCCCTTTTTTATTGTCTGTTATTTAAGACGTTCAGATAGTTGTTCTTCCATAGCCTTAAGTTTAGCTTTGTATTCTTTAATAGAGCTGATTAGTTTGTCATTGCTCAAGTCTTTATAGTCATCCTTGCTAACTGTATTTGAATCAGTACCACGTTTAACTACAGCTTTACGAGGTTTACGTTTAGCAGGGTATGTATATTCTTCTACAGCTTTCTTTTTAGCACCTGTTAAACCTAATAGCTCTACTGTACGAGTACGTGATACCAATGTACAAGGTTTATTATCTTTACCTGTAAATAGAGTTGCTATCTGTTCAGGAGCTGCATCCTTTACTAATTCTAATACTACAGCTTTAGATAGGTTGCCACGAGGTTTAGTTGTAATTGCCATATTCAATACCAACATTTACTTGTTTATTGCTTATAAGCCTATCAGATTGAACGCTGTACGTGAATAGAAATAAATTAGCAAGGCAATTATGCTCACTCATTCACGTAGAGAGAGAAGAACGATGCAAATTATTTTGCACCGCCTACACTAAAAGGTAGTAAGTCTATAACTATTTAGCAGATGCTTCTTTTACTTGAGCATCAAATCTTTTAAGTGCATTAAAAGCCTTACTATCTACAGTACCATCTACAATGGCTACTTCATGTGCGCCTTTGCTAGTTGATACTTTCATCCATGTTCTTTTTGATTGCAGAATTTTAGTTAAAATGCTGTAACTTACAACCATTGTAGCTTGTGAATAGTTAGCCCCTACAGCTTGATCAAAACTAGTAGCATGATCATTCTTTATATTAATAATTTCCCCATCAATATTAAAAGATACTGAGTGAATATTTGCTATTTCATTGAATAGTTGAATAGTAATACCAACATTATCAGGATGATTATCTAACCATGATGCACCAACCATTGGGCACACCATGCTTTTACATGCTGCACCATGCGGAGCAATTGCTACACTTTTCACACCATCAAAATTACTTACTGCTGTCTGTGGATTTAATCCTGATGTTGTTGCACAACCTATAGCAAAAAGACTTGCTAACCCGATGATTAATATTTTTTTCATAAAAATCTCTTAATTATTCAAAAGTAAACTGAATATAGCATTATAAGTATTTAAGACTGATAAAAGCTATCATTAGACTATACTGAAATAATAATCAAATTAAATGAGAATATATCTATCATTAGAGTTGTATTGATAATTAAATGATAGTATTATCATAAGACTTAAAGATATAATGTTATATGATAATGACAGTAAGAATATATGTAAGAGCTAGTACAAAAGACCAAGATGCAGAGAGAGCATTAGATAGCTTAAAAGAGTTTGCTAGTACCATAAACGGCGTTACTGTTGAATATGTAGAGAATGAATCAGGTACAAAGCTAGATAGACCTGTATTAAATAAATTATTAGCAGATGCAGAGAACGGAGATACATTGCTTGTTGAGAGTGTAGACCGCTTATCACGTTTAAAACAAAATGAGTTTGAAGTATTGAAAGGACGTATAAAAGAGAAAGGATTGAAGCTAGTTGTTGCTGATCTGCCAACTACTCATGTACTGCTGAATACAGATGATACCATTACAAGCTCTATCCTGAATTTAGTTAATAACCTGTTAATTGATTTGTTAGCTACTATGGCTC
>NZ_VPEN01000058.1:0-3594 GCF_013417135.1 Acinetobacter sp. YH16051
TAACCGCCCCCTAGTCGGGCACCGTCTGCCCTCCCTTAAAAGGCCGGCCAGAGCCCGGATAACGCCTCCGTCCGCTGCGCTAGGCTACACACCGGCCCCACCCGCTGCGCGGCAGGGGGAAAGGCGGGCAAAGCCCGCTAAACCCCATACCAAATCCCGCGGGAATACGCTGGAGCGATTTTAGCCGCTTTAGCGGCCTTTTCCCTACCCGAAGGGTGGGGGCGGTGTGCAGCCCCGAAGGGGCCATTCAGGGGCCATTCTGACCGCTTTGCGCTTGGCTATCCTTGCGGCTCCGGCTGACCATGCTCCTGTGGCTGCTGTTTCTGCTTGGGTGGAAGTCCGAACAGTGCCCGATCATGGTCGCGCTCTAGGTAGCTGTCCAACCCATCGAGCAGGCGCTGTTCTGGCCACTCGCCGTTTTCAACTTTGCCGAGTATCCATGCACCTACCAGCACTTTGCGCCGGGTGTTTTCCTTGCGCTTTTGCTGCTGCTCCCGTGCTCTGATCCGTTGGATCTCGGCGTTGATTCGTGCCCGTTGTTCTTCCAGCTTGGCGAGCCGTTCCGCTGTTTTTGCCATTTTGATAATCCTCTTGGTTATGTGCTTGTCATTATGCTATCATCGGAGCACAGACACCGCAAACCCCGACCGTCATTTTACGGGAGGGCGCACTTACCGGTTTCTCTTCAAGAAACTGCCCTGGGGGCACCCCTTCGGGGCTGTGCGCTCTCCGAGGGCCATTGCATGGAGCTAAACCCCTATGGCCATCTATCACCTTACGGCCAAGACCGGCAGCCGGAACGGCGGCCAATCGGCCAAGGCGAAAGCCGATTACATCCAGCGGGAGGGCCGTTACTCCCGCGACCGTGAAGAGGTGCTGCACACCCAGTCCGGCCACCTGCCCGAGTGGGCCGAGCGTCCCGCCGACTACTGGGACGGTGCCGACCTGTACGAGCGGGCCAACGGTCGCTTATTCAAAGAGATTGAGTTTGCCCTGCCGGTCGAACTGACCCTAGATCAGCAGCGGGAGCTGGTGGACGAATTCGCCCGGCATCTGACTGAGGGCGAGCGCCTGCCGTATACGCTGGCCATCCATGCCGGTAACGGTGAGAACCCCCATTGCCACTTGATGATCTCCGAGCGGAAGAACGACGGTATCGAGCGCCCGGCTGACCAGTGGTTTAAGCGGTACAACGGCAAACAGCCAGAGCGGGGCGGGGCGCAGAAGTCCGAGAGCCTGAAGCCCAAGGCATGGCTTGAGCAGACCCGCGAGGCATGGAGCCACTACGCCAACCGCGCCCTTGAACAGGCCGGGCACGAGGCCCGCATTGACCATCGCACCCTTGAGGCGCAGGGCATTGAGCGCTTGCCGGGCATCCATCTTGGCCCTAACGTGGTGGAGATGGAGAGCCGGGGCATCCGCACCGAGAGGGCCGATATCGCCCTAGCCATCGACACGGCCAACGGCCAGATCATCGACTTACAAGAATACCGGGAGGTTATCGAGCATGAGCGCGATAGACAGAGTGAGGAAATCCAGAGGGATCAACGAGTTAGCGGCAGAGATAGAGCCGCTGGCCCAGAGCATGGCGACACTGGCGGACGAAGCCCGGCAGCGGATCGCCGAGGTACAGCAGGCCAGCGAGGAGCAGGCCGCGAGCTGGACGAGCCAGCAACAGCAAGCCATGAGCGCATGGCGGCAGGCAGCAAAGGACATGAGGGCAGCCGCAGGGGAACTGGCCAAGGCCGGCCAGACGGCCCGGAGCGCCGCCCGTGGCTGGACATGGAGGTTGTGGGCCGGGGTCTTGATCGCTTCCGTGATGCCTATTCTGGCGCTGCTGATCGCATCATGGCTTTGGCTGGAGCCGCAAATCATCGAGCAACAGGGGAGCATATGGCTGATTTTCAAGCTCAAGTGAAAGGTGACCGCACCGCGCAAGCCATCGCCCGGCAGCTCAAGGCCATGGGCTGCGACCGGTACGACATCGGCATACGGGATGCCGCCAGCGGCAAGATGATGAACCGGGAATGGACACCGCAGGAAGTGCAGCAGAACGCCGCCTGGCTCAAGCGCATGAATGCCCAGGGCAACGATATTTACATTCGCCCCGCCGAGCAGGCCCGGCATGGTCTGGTGCTAGTTGACGACCTCAGCAGCGACGATCTGGACGCCATGAAGCAGGAGGGCCGGGAGCCTGCCGCCATCATCGAGACCAGCCTCAAGAATTATCAGGCATGGGTGAAGGTGGCTCAGGATGCCCCAGCAGATCATAGGGGCGTAATCGCCCGGAAGCTGGCCCGGGAGTATGACGCCGACCCGGCAAGCGCCGACAGCCGTCACTATGGCCGTCTGGCAGGCTTTACCAACCGCAAGGACAAGTACACCAGCCGCACCGGCTATCAGCCGTGGGTGCTGTGCCGGGAGTCCAGCGGCAAGAGTGCCACCGCAGGGCCGGAGCTGATGCAGCAGGCCGGGCAGGTGTTGGACAGCATCGAGCGCCGACAGGAACGGACGGCACGACTGGCCGAGATCACCGCCCCGCAGAGTGTGCGTCGGTATCGCCGCAGCGTCGTGGACGACTACCGCAGCGAAATGGCCGGGCTGGTCAAGCGGTACGGTGATGACCTCAGCAAGTGCGACTTCATCGCGGCCATGAAGCTGGCCAGCAAGGGCCGGGAGCCGGACGAGATCAGCAAGGCCATGGCCGAGGCTAGCCCCGCTATCATGGAGCGCAAGGCGGGCCATGAGGCCGATTACATCAAGCGTACGGTGCAGAAGGTGATGGAGCTTCCGCAGGTGCAGGAGGCCCGCGCCGAGCTGGCGAAGCAGACCCAGAAGCAGCGCAGCAAGGGGCCAGATTTAAGCATGTAATGCTTGTTTTGATAAAACAAAACTGCTATATTGTCAAAACAATTTGACTTTATAGTAGGATTAAAAAATGGATATAGGAAAGGCAAAAGAGTATTTTGGGCTTGGATTGATTCAGGGTGCCGTGGTGAGATCGTCAAGTGTTCTGCATAACGGGTGGACTATCGAGCTGAGCGGCAACATTGGCAGCGCACAACCTACCTTACACACCGCCAGAGGTGATGTGCGGCAGTTCAAGACACTGGATGCGGCGGCCAAGGTCGTGCGAGAAATTGGGCTGCGAGAGTGGCGTGTTATCACTGACTAGGCGGCGCATGGCGGGGATGCCCCGCCAGCGCCTGACCATCAACCGCCTGCAAAGGAGGCAAACCAATGGCTACTCATAAGCCTATCGATATTCTGGCGAGCTTCACAGAGTTACCGCCGCCGATTGACTACGTACTGCCCAACATGGTGGCCGGTACCGTGGGGGCGCTGGTGTCCCCCGGTGGGGCCGGCAAGTCCATGCTGGTTCTACAGCTGGCCGCACAGATCGCAGGCGGCCCCGACCTGCTGGACGTGGGAGAGCTGCCCACCGGCCCGGTGATCTACTTGCCCGCCGAAGACCCGCCCACCGCTATACATCACCGCCTGCACGCATTGGGGGCGCACCTGACCGACGAGCAACGGCAAGTCGTGGCTGACGGTCTGCTAATCCAGCCGCTGATCGGCAGCCTGCCCTTTTTT
>NZ_VPEN01000059.1:0-3523 GCF_013417135.1 Acinetobacter sp. YH16051
AATTTTCAGCGTTGCTGGCTCCCCGTCAGCCGGATTGGGTTGCATCGCAGGGGTGTCGAAAGAGTCAACTGCGGTCCAAAGCTGTTGGACTTGGGTGAAAAGGGCGTTTATTCTTCCTATACGTTGTTCAGAATAACATTGTTCCGCCAACAATCAATTCGGTAGATATTGAACCTGAATATAGGGATATATTTAACTTGACGTTACACCAATCACAACAACGGCAAGTGAATTACGCAATGAGTAATACTTTTGGTTTTGGCGGACACATTGCCACAAGTATTTTTAAAAAATATGCTGAATAGAGAGTAGGTGCTAACTTCGGTTTGCTCGTGTTGGCGCTAAATCGAAAGTTCAAGTATCCCAACATGTTCCTTCGTATAGAAGTTAAAAGTTGGCAATTATCGTAGAACAACCTACAGACAACACCAATATGTAACCGATAAATAATTACAAAATATGACCGACAGAGTAAACATCATCAATAACTACATCGATGGATACAACCAATTTGATATCAAAAAAATGGTTGCAGACCTTGACGATAATATTGTTTTTGAAAACATTCAAAATAATGATATAAGTTTATCGCTGAAAGGGTTAACAGCGTTTAAACAACAGGCAGAAACAGCAAAAACATACTTTGCAAAGAGAACACAGACAGTTAAATCGTTTAGGCATTTTGACAACAGCACTGAAATAGAAATTGATTATACAGCAATTTTAGCAATTGACTTTCCGAACGGCTTAAAAAAAGGGCAAAAGCTAAAGTTATCAGGAAAATCCGTGTTTGAATTTAAAAAAAACAAAGTGATTAAATTGACAGACATTAGTTGACATTAAAACCAGCGAACAAGAATATGACTTTACTAAAACATAAAAAAATTACAATAATTGGTGCCGGGCCTGTTGGATTAACAATGGCGAGATTGTTACAGCAAAACGGCGTGGACATTACAGTTTACGAGAGAGACAAAGACCAAGATGCAAGGATTTTTGGTGGGACACTTGATCTGCACAGGGATTCGGGACAGGAAGCAATGAAAAGAGCGGGATTGTTACAAACTTATTATGACTTAGCTTTACCAATGGGTGTAAATATTGTTGATGAAAAGGGCAATATTTTAACCACAAAAAATGTAAGACCCGAAAATCGTTTTGACAATCCTGAAATAAACAGAAATGACTTAAGGACTATCCTATTAAATAGTTTACAAAATGATACCGTCATTTGGGATAGAAAACTTGTTACCCTTGAACCTGATAAGGAGAAGTGGATACTAACTTTTGAGGATAAATCGAGTGAAACAGCAGATCTGGTTATTATTGCCAATGGTGGAATGTCTAAAGTAAGAAAATTTGTTACCGACACGGAAGTTGAAGAAACAGGTACTTTCAATATACAAGCCGATATTCATCAACCGGAGGTGAACTGTCCTGGATTTTTTCAGCTTTGCAATGGAAACCGGCTAATGGCTGCTCATCAAGGTAATTTATTATTTGCGAATCCTAATAATAATGGTGCATTGCATTTTGGAATAAGTTTTAAAACACCTGATGAATGGAAAAGCAAAACGCGGGTAGATTTTCAAGACAGAAATAGTGTCGTTGATTTTCTCCTGAAAAAATTTTCCGATTGGGACGAACGCTACAAAGAACTGATTCGTTTGACATCATCTTTTGTAGGGTTAGCGACACGAATATTTCCCTTAGATAAGTCTTGGAAAAGTAAGCGTCCATTACCCATAACGATGATTGGAGATGCTGCTCATTTGATGCCTCCTTTTGCAGGACAAGGCGTAAACAGTGGGTTGATGGATGCCTTGATATTGTCGGATAATCTGACCAATGGGAAATTTAACAGCATTGAAGAGGCTATTGAAAATTATGAACAGCAAATGTTTGCTTATGGAAGAGAAGCACAGGCAGAATCAATAATAAACGAAACGGAAATGTTCAGCCTCGACTTTTCTTTCCAAAAACTAATGAATCTATAAAACAGAAAGGCGAGGAAATGAAAGAGAAAATAGTTAAAAAAAACGGAATAAGACTTTTTACCGAAAGTTTTGGATGTGAAAAAGATCCGGCAATACTCTTGATTGCGGGAGCAACGGTATCCATGTTGTATTGGGATGCTGAATTTTGCCAGAAACTATCTGAAAAGGGATTTTTTGTTATTCGCTACGACAATAGGGACGTAGGAAAATCTACTAATTACGAACCGGGTTCAACCCCCTATGATATTGTTGACTTAACCCATGATGCTATTTCAATTTTGGACGGCTATAAAATAGTCAAAGCCAATTTTGTGGGAATTTCACTGGGCGGACTGATTTCTCAAATAGCATCAATAAAATATGCCGACAGGGTAAGTTCAATAACACTAATCTCATCAGGTCCTTGGGGCGACTCAGACCCCACAATTCCTGAAATGGATACGCGTATTTTAGATTTTCACGGAAAAGCTGAAACCGTAGATTGGACAAATGAAGACAGTGTGGCAAATTATTTAATTCAAGGTGCTGAATTGATGAGCGGCAGGAAACAATTTGACAAACAAAGAAGTGAAAAACTGATTAGAGCCGAATTTAAAAGAGCTAATAACTATATAAGTATGTTCAATCATGCAGCACTGCAAGGTGGTGAAGAATACTGGAACAGATTGAGCGAAATCAATCAACCAACCTTAATTGTACACGGAACGGACGATAAAATATGGCATTTTAAGAATTCAGCAGTTTTACTTGAAAAGATAAACGGCTCTAAACTAATAACGCTTGATGGAACCGGACACGAACTACATTTCGAAGATTGGAATAAAATTATTGATGGAATAACGCAACATACAACAAATAACAAAAGAATGAACAAATAGGGTATTATGTATTTCCAAATCAACGGTTTAGAGATTGAAGCTAATATCAATGTGTTATGACGCTCAAGCTGGTGGAGCCGCTGCGCGAGCTGTTTAAAGATGAGGTGCGCAAGATCGGTATGGAGTTAGGTCTGCCCTACGACATGGTTTACCGTCATCCCTTCCCTGGCCCTGGCTTGGGTGTGCGTATTCTTGGCGAAGTAAAAAAAGAATATGCCGACAGGTTGCGCTTGGCTGATGCCATCTTTATCGAAGAGCTGTATGCCGCTGACCTGTATCACAAAACCAGCCAAGCCTTCGCTGTATTCTTGCCAGTGAAGTCGGTTGGCGTAGTGGGCGATGCCCGCCGCTATGAGTATGTGGTGGCATTGCGCGCAGTAGAAACTATCGATTTTATGACAGCGCGCTGGGCACACTTGCCGTATGAGTTTTTAGAAACGGTTTCTAGCCGCATCATTAATGAGATTCCCGGTATTTCGCGGGTAACCTACGATGTTTCCTCAAAGCCGCCGGCAACTATTGAGTGGGAGTGACGGGCACTGGCTGGCAATGTCTAGCAACGGCAGGCATTTCGGCTGAGGGTAAAAGAACTTTCCGCTAAGCGATAGACTGTATGTAAACACAGTATTGCAAGGACGCGGAACATGC
>NZ_VPEN01000005.1:0-207743 GCF_013417135.1 Acinetobacter sp. YH16051
GGATAATCTTTTTCAGATTCAATCAATAATTGAACCGCTCTTTCTCTGATTTCAGGGGTATATTTTGGTTTTGTCATTGGAACATTCTCTCAAGAAAGTTGGTCTCCGACAAACCCGGTACGGTTCAGGAATTGAAATTACTGCAGACACTCAAACAGCCTTAACCGCTGTGAATATGAATTTCGAGCAAACACCCGCAGAGTTTTCAACTACGTTTGTCAATGAAGTGATCCCTAAAACCGATATCCCACTAGATCGAATCGTGACACCTGAAAAAGCTGCAGAAAACTTCCAAGCCACTTTCTATAAAGATATTGCAGGCACTTGGGAAATTGGGCGTACTGAAAGCACTGCTGTTATATTACATATTTTACCTACTGGACAGTACGTTATTGGTGAAGCAGATATAACGGATGAAACTGGGCATGCAGGTATTGAAATGGGCCGACTCAATTGGAACTCAATTGACAGCACTCTCATGCCACTCATCTCAGAAGATACCAATGGTGACTACGGGCTTTCCCACCCAGACAATAATGGTCATTTCCGCTTAAATTATAACGGTACAAATTTAGTACTGACTGACGTGGGTAGTAATAGTATTTATACTTTCAACAAGGTCAAACAATCCACAGGCTTAGTTGGCACTTTGCAACTCAATCAAACTCATTTGTTTGCTTTCTTTGACACAGGTTTTTATTTCTTCTTAGACACAGAAGGTGGCGATGAGTGTGGCTGGCCAGGCATCGAATATGGCAAATACAGCCTTACTGGCAATACACTCTCCGCAACAGAAATTTTATATGACACCAATGACTGTGGTGGATTGCATGATCCTTGGGATAACAGCAAAGTCAATGCAACTTATAGTATTTCAGGTACAAGCTTGACCTTACATCCTCAAGGTGAAGATCCTGTTACTCTTCAACGTAGTAATTAAACACGATAAAGCTGCCTAAGCAAATTTAGGCAGCTTTAACCAATATGCTCAAAATGTATGGTGCAGCCCATCAACAAATGCATGAGTTCAATTTGCGAGTTGCATTGGGTTTTTTCATAAATATTTTTAAAATAAGTGCGCACGGAACTGAGCGTAACTCCACAATGTTCCGCAATTTTTTCTAACTTACAACCATTCAACAACAACTCACACAGCTCAAACTCGCGTTTAGACAATTGATAAGCTTGCTGCAAATAGGCTTGTGACAAGGCATAGTGCTGATGCTTATCGGTCAGAAATACCGCAATTTGATGTTGTCCTGCATTTTGATGCTGCATATTTTTTAATTTAGAACAAGGTACGATAGTCAGCATTAATTGTTGTCCTTTCGCATCTGACAAAGACAATACACCGCCTACATCTGCGTTTAATGCCGACTGTCCCAACAACGCTGAATGTAATAATTGATCTAAACGACTTTGATCATAAGCATGGGTTTTTAAGCGATTATACAAATCCAAATCTAAACATGAATCGTGTTCAATCATGCTTTGAGCTAAAGGGTTTGAATAAGTCAAACTCAGCTGATGATCAAGCAAAATTACACCTGTTTTTAAATGATCGAGCACACTATACAAACTTAAATTTTCTTGTTTAACCAAACTAAACTGACGATGGATTTGTAAAGCACGGCGCAAATGCACCCCCAATTGCTTTAAAAAATCTAACTCTTTTTGTTGATACGGCGCTGCATCAGGCGCACGGTGTAACCCTAAAACCGCCCAGCGATGTGATCCTTGATCAAGCAAAACAGCCGAGATATAACTAATTCCCGTCGGATTCAAACACCGTTCATAAAAGATATATTCATCACTTTCAGGGTTTTCCCCATAATGCGATAAATCCGAGCTCGCTACTTGCCCCACACCTAAATTTTCCCACAATACTCGGTGTAACTGCATGTCAATCACGCGAATCCGCTCATCACGATAGGCATGCAAAGCTTCATCTGGAATATTGTGACTAAATAAAAAATCGTAACTTGGGCTAAATTGATCTAAGGCAGTAAAAATGGCGGTTTTACTGTCTGTATATTGAACAATTTTTTCAATTACTTGCGGCCATAAATTCACATCTACAGCGGCATCATAAATACTGCCTATAATTTCGTGTTCTCGGTTATCCATTTTTATCCCCTTTATGCCTACTCCAGCCTGCATTACACTTATTTAATCATTTGTTTTTCTTATTATTCCAAGTAGCATAGTGGGTTTTATTCACAAAAAAAGCAGTTTAAATACATATCACGCATTTAATAAATAAATGGAAAATGGCTAGGCAGTTTTGCTTTTTCATACGTGCAAACTCTGAATTATAAAAACCACGTCATAAAAAAACCCCGTATCTGACGATACGAGGTTTTTGAAGTTTGGGTACGCTGATAATTACATCATGCCGCCCATACCACCCATTCCGCCCATGTCAGGCATTGCTGGTTTTTCTTCTGGGATTTCAGTGATCATACATTCAGTCGTCAACATTAAGCCCGCAACAGATGCAGCATGCTCAAGCGCAGAACGTGTTACTTTTGCAGGGTCAAGAATACCCATTTCAAGCATATCGCCATATTCAGAAGTTGCAGCGTTATAACCGTAGTTACCTTCACCGCTCTTCACTGCATTGATCACTACAGATGGCTCATCGCCTGCGTTTGCCACAATTTGACGAAGAGGCGCTTCAATTGCACGACGTAAAATGTTAATTCCGACATTTTGATCGTCATTTGCACCAGTTACACCGTCAAGTGCTTTCGCTGCGCGTACTAACGCAACACCACCACCTGCAACAACACCTTCTTCAACCGCAGCACGAGTTGCGTGAAGTGCGTCATCTACACGGTCTTTTTTCTCTTTCATTTCAACTTCAGTTGCCGCACCAATTTTGATCACTGCAACACCGCCCGCTAACTTAGCAACACGTTCCTGAAGTTTTTCTTTGTCGTATTCTGAAGTTGATTCTTCAATTTGCGCACGGATTTGTTGTACACGCTCAGCAATTTGACCTGCATTACCTGCACCATCCACAATCACGGTGTTTTCTTTAGATACTGTTACTTTGTGTGCAGTACCCAAGTGCTCTAGTGAAGTTTGCTCCAAAGACATACCAATTTCTTCAGAAATCACAGTTGCACCTGTCAAGATCGCGATATCTTGAAGCATTGCTTTACGACGATCACCAAAACCAGGTGCTTTCACCGCACATACTTTAATAATACCGCGCATGTTGTTTACAACAAGTGTTGCCAACGCTTCGCCTTCTACATCTTCAGCGATAATCAATAATGGCTTACCTGTTTTCGCAACTGCTTCTAAAACTGTGATTAATTCACGAATGTTGCCCACTTTTTTGTCTACCAACAAAATGAATGGGTTTTCAAGTTCAGCAGTTAAAGTATCTTGTTTGTTTGCAAAGTATGGTGAGATATAACCACGATCAAACTGCATACCTTCTACAACGTCTAGTGAGTCTTCAAAGCCTGAACCTTCTTCAACGGTAATCACGCCTTCTTTGCCCACACGCTCCATTGCTTCTGCAATTAACTTACCTACAGTCGTATCAGAGTTAGCAGAAATCGAACCAACTTGTTCAATCGCTTTAGTATCTGATGCAGGTTTAGCCGTCGCTTTAATGTTTTCAACCACTGCTTTTACAGCAATGTCGATACCACGTTTCAAATCCATTGGGTTCATGCCCGCAGTTACAGATTTGATGCCTTCATTTAAAATGGCTTGTGCAAGTACAGTTGCAGTTGTTGTACCGTCACCTGCGATGTCGTTGGTTTTACTTGACACTTCACGAACCAACTGTGCACCCATGTTTTCAAATTTATCTTTTAGGGTGATTTCTTTAGCAACAGATACACCGTCTTTAGTGATGTGCGGTGCACCAAAAGAACGGTCAATCACTACGTTACGGCCCTTAGGGCCTAAAGTTACTTTCACAGCATCTGCAAGTACGTTCACGCCTGCAATCATTTTTGTGCGAGCTGAATCACCAAATTTTACGTCTTTAGCTGACATGTCTAACTCCAAATATTTTTAAATAATGTTCAAATTTGCTTTGAATATGAGTTCTGAAATTAGCCTTCAAGTACCGCTAAAATGTCAGACTCTTTCATAATTAGAAGTTCTTCACCGTCTACTTTAACTGTTGTGCCTGCATAAGTACCAAACAAGACTTTGTCGCCCACTTTTACGTCTAAAGCGCGTACGCCATTGTCTGTAATTTGACCATTACCTACTGCAATCACTTCACCTTGCGCTGGTTTTTCTGCTGCAGAACCTGGAAGCAAGATACCGCCAGCTGTTTTTGTTTCTTCTTCAACACGACGAATAACTACGCGGTCATGTAATGGACGAATGTTGCTCATAAATAACTCCATCAGACTAGGTCTATGTACAGATTCCTGATGACGACTTATTTATTCCTTTGGTCATCATCAAAATAAATTTTAGATGACACAGTTGTGGGGATGGAAAAAAACGCTTCAAGGGGAAAAGCTAAAAATTTTTCATTTTTTGTTGTTTTTTTAGACAAGTTGGCTAGATCGGTGATTTATTCTGCATTTTGTTGCCACAATACAAATTGCTTTTGTGTGGCATCGAAAATGTAATGCTGCACATCACCATTGTTACACAATACATTTAAGCTATTCGGCATACCTTGATGCAAACGATACGAAATTGCAGTACCCGCATGAATATCCAGCACAGGATGCGCTGCGCCTAAGGCATAAATTTGATTTAAGTCATATACTGCGGGTTGATGTAAATGTCCATGCAACAAGGCATATAAACCATTTTTACTCCACTGCTCTAAGGCAATTCGTCCCAACACTGGGCAATCTTTAATGCCGTGGCGATCATCTGGTGGTGTATAAAATGGTTGATGCGCCACCAAAATTTTAAACTTATTACTTGGCGCGGTTTGCAGCAAAGCATCAATCTCCTGAATTTGATCTAAAGAAATGTGCCCACGCGTGTGAAAACGGCGCCGAATACTATTTACGCCTATCAGATAAAAATGTTGCGTTTCCAACACACTTTCCATGCGTCCAAAAAACAGCTGATAACGGGCGAATGGACTCAAAAATCTTTTCCAGAGATGATACAGCGGAATATCGTGATTACCTGGCACCACCAAATACGGCACATCTAAACTGTCTAAAAAATGCTTACAGGCATAAAATTGTGCATAACGTGCGCGTTGAGTTAAATCGCCGCTCACCACTACCGCTTCAGGCTGCAATGATGCACACAACTGTTGAATCGCCTGCATACACGCGATATTTTCGGTGCCGAAATGCAAATCAGACAGATGCAATAACATGCGGCACCTTAATGTTGAGTGCATTCTTCTGCACCGAAATATGTAATGGCGGACGCATTTTGACAATTTCCCCATCTATCGCCACGGTCAGCTGCGTCTGTGTACTGTGAATTACCACCTGATCTGCAGCAAAACTATAAACATCACTGGCTTGATCTAGTTTGCCCTGAATCATTTGCCATAAAATTTTAAATAAAGTCAGCTTATCGCTTTTGGCAACCACGACACCCGCAACTTTGCCCTGTTCTGCCGCTTGCGCAATACGTAAATTCATTTCAGATAATTGCAATTGATTATTGCCAAAGAAAATCAACGGGGTTTTTAAGGGATAAAGTGTGCCATCGATTGCAATTTTTAATTTTAACTCTTTACGGTCACGAATCAGCACATCCAAACCTGAAGTATAGGCATGCAAAGGTAAACGTCCTAAATATTGGTTATAACGCTCGCGCTTTTGAATGAATAAAGGATACAAACCCAAACTGGCATTGTTTAAATAAATATGTTGATTGATTTGTGCCACATGCACAGCTCGCGTCGTGCCTGTGGCAATGACCTGTGCGGCTTCAATTAAATCCAGTGGAATATTCAATAAACGCGCCACGTAATTAAACGTGCCTAAAGGCAAAATACCCATCGGAATGTGAGTGCCTTTCAGTTTAGCCGCCACTGCATTTAAAGTACCATCACCACCTGCTGCAACCACTACACCGCTTAAATGCGCTGCTTGATGCCGTGCTAATACCTGTTGCATCAGTTGATCAAAATTGGCGATATCGCCCATTTCAAACAATTGGATTTCAAAACCATGCTGTGACAAAACATGCAGCAACTCTTCATAGACACCTTCTTGCTGTGTGGCATGAAATCCAGATTTTTGATTATAAATAAGCGATAAAGGCTGTAATGTTGTCGACATTTTCTTCAATCATTTTAAAGCTTTTGCTCTAATTTCGACCAATTGATGCGGAATGAAAAGCAGCTTTATGTAAAATTCAAATGATGACCATTCATTAAATCAATGACAAACCGATCAAAAAATACAGACTCAACATATTGAATTATATAAAAATAATTTAAATAAATAATGCCCATCAAATATTTAAATAGTGAAAAATATAGCAACAAAAACATGTAAGTATATGTTTCATATACAGTATTATTAATTTATCCAAACATTTTAATCAGAAAGCCAAATCATGCCTAAGTCTTATTTTTTTTATGATTTTGTGCTTTAATACAGCCACTTTTTTTCATATTTCATCTGAACGATGTATCCCGTTGTTCAGATTGTACTTTGTACATCATTTGTACACATTTAAGATAGGCCTCACCATGACCCAAGTGAACGCACCAGAATTCGTTCGTCACCCTAAGCTTATTGCATGGGTTGAAGAAATTGCAAAGTTAACGAAACCAGCAAAAATTGAATGGTGTGACGGTAGCGCTGAAGAATATCAACGTCTCATTGACTTGATGATCGCTAACGGCACCATGCAAGCATTAAACCAAGAAAAACACCCTGGTTCGTACCTTGCAAACTCTGATCCTTCTGACGTTGCTCGTGTTGAAGACCGTACTTACATCTGCTCTGAAAACAAAGAAGATGCTGGTGCGACAAACAACTGGGAAGCGCCAGCTGAAATGCGCGCTAAATTAAACGGTTTATTCGACGGCTCAATGGCTGGTCGTACCATGTATGTGGTTCCATTCTCTATGGGCCCATTAGGTAGCCACATTGCGCACATCGGTATTGAATTAACTGACTCTCCTTATGTTGCTGTCAGCATGTCTAAAATGGCTCGTATGGGTAAAGCTGTTTATGACGTATTGGGCACAGATGGCGAATTTGTTCCTTGCGTACACACTGTGGGCGCACCATTGGCTGAAGGCGAGAAAGACGTTGCTTGGCCATGTAACAAAGAAAAATACATCGTACATTATCCAGAAACTCGTGAAATCTGGTCGTATGGTTCTGGTTATGGCGGTAACGCATTATTGGGTAAAAAATGCTTAGCGCTTCGTATTGCTTCTGCAATGGGTCGTGAACAAGGCTGGTTAGCTGAACACATGCTTATTTTAGGCGTGACCAACCCACAAGGCGAAAAACACTACATCGCAGCAGCATTCCCTTCTGCATGTGGTAAAACCAACTTTGCGATGTTAATTCCACCTGCAGGTTATGAAGGCTGGAAAATTGAAACTGTAGGTGACGATATTGCTTGGATCAAACCAGGTGAAGATGGTCGCTTATATGCAATTAACCCTGAAGCTGGTTTCTTCGGTGTTGCTCCTGGTACAAACACCAAGACTAACCCGAACTGTATGGCAACTCTGCACAAAGACGTGATTTATACCAACGTTGCTGTGACTGACAACGGCGAAGTATGGTGGGAAGGTCTATCTAAAGAAGTTCCTGCAAACTTAACCAACTGGAAAGGTCAACCACATACTGGCGCAGAAAAAGCAGCTCATCCAAATGCGCGCTTCACTGTTGCAGCGGGTCAATGTCCTTCTATTGATGCTGACTGGGAAAATCCAGCAGGTGTTCCAATTTCAGCGTTCATCTTCGGTGGTCGTCGTGCAGACACAGTGCCTCTAATTTCAGAAGCATTTGACTGGGTAGATGGCGTATATAAAGCTGCAACTATGGGTTCTGAAACTACTGCAGCAGCCGTTGGTCAACAAGGTATTGTACGCCGCGACCCATTTGCAATGCTTCCATTTGCTGGTTACAACATGGCAGACTACTTCTCTCACTGGTTAGAAATGGGTGAGAAAGTTGGCGAAAAAGCAAAAGCTGCAGGCAACAAATTACCAGGTATCTACAACGTAAACTGGTTCCGTCGTGATGCAGAAGGCAACTTCGTATGGCCTGGTTTTGGTCAAAACATGCGTGTACTTGAGTGGATCATTGATCGTTGCGAAGGTCGTGCAGAAGCTGTTGAAACTCCAATTGGTTTTGTTCCAACGTATGAGCAATTGAACTGGACTGGTTTAGATTTCTCTAAAGAGCAATTTGAAACTGTAACAGCGCAAGACAAAGAACAATGGATCAAAGAGTTAGAAAGCCACACTGAGTTATTCAACAAACTTGGTGAGCGCCTACCTGCTGCATTGAAAGCACGTCAAGCTGCTTTACTTGAAGCGGTTAAATCTGCGTAATTCAACGCTGATTGCTAAGAAAAGGTCACTTCGGTGACCTTTTTTATTGCCCTAATATTTTAGTTGCTAAAAACATCAACATTCCAGCTTCAACATCCCCCGCTGATGTGTAAATACTAAATAATACGAAGATTCAAGGTAAAAACATGACATCATCAAAACACACTTATCACCCCCAATATAGACAGCCTACCACATCACCAACAAAGCCATGCTTTGTCCACTCAGCTATGGCATACTTAAAACAAGAATGAAATGACATCAAAACATGAGACATGATCATGAATAAAACCATGAAGAATACAATGATTATTTTGGCTATGACGGGACTTGGGTTAGGTTTATCCGCTTGTCAAAGTTTGCCAGAGCAAAACGAGAATAGTTTTGTTGGCTATAAAGTCGAAAGCAAAACTGATCGCACTGCCGTATTGGCTTATACGCTTGCAGGACGTCAAAACCAACAGCGCGATGAAAGTAAATTACAGCGTGCCTGCCAAAAAGAACTTGGTGCGCATAAAACTTATCAATTGCGGATTTTAAGTATTAATGAAGTGGTGAATCCTGCAGCCAACCAACAAGACCCGTATGGTCGCCAACTTGGGCAAAGCCGCACCTCTATTGGCTTATCGAACACACCTGAGCTACATAGCAGTGAAAACTATGCTACACGTCAGGCCTTAGATGCTCGCCCAAGCACACTGCGCATTGTGCGTTATAGCTGCAATTAATTCGCGCCACAAAACTGGCTTCCTATAAGACGTGATGAGTTATCGCGTCTTATAAAAACTCACATTACGGAACTCTTTGGCTTCATCCAAATCTGGCCATGTGGTCGCGCTGCGTTCATCTATTTTTATATATTGTGGATGACTAAAGTTTTTCACTCGGCTGTCTGCCACCCAAACTTCTGGGGCGAACTTTAAGAACTCATCTAAAAAAAAGCGATTGCATTGATCATAAAGTACATCGGCAGCCAACAATACATCCACTTGTTCTGCTTTGTATAGATCATCTAAATATTCAAGCACCACATCATTCAATTCAGCATTGGCTCGACAGGCTGCAAGGCTAATGGGGTCAATATCACAACAAATTACCCGTTTGGCACCTGCCATTTTTGCAGCAATCGCCACCACGCCCGAACCTGCACCAAAGTCTAAAACGACTTTATTTTTTACTTGCTGCGGTTCTGCCAATAACCATTGCGCCATTGCAAGTCCTGAAGCCCAACAGAAAATCCAGTACGGCGTATCATTCCAAATACGACGAATCACTTCATCATCTAGCTTGTCGGTAGGAAATACTGGTGGAATAAGCCAAAGTGAAATAGGCGTTTCAGGCAATTGCTGTGCCAGTAATTCACAATTTGGAATTACATCATGTAAAGCATCTAAAAGATGTTCAGGGGCTTTAGGAAATTGAAAGGTACAGCTCATTGGATTTTTATTCGTTCTAATTTAAAAAGTTCCCTCTGCTTTTTTAAAGGAGAGGGGGCATTCATTATTTTTACAATGAATTCCCCACTCTTTTTTAGGAGAGTTAGGGAGAGAATTTTTAAGCCCTCATCCCAGCCTTCTCCCTGAGCCGTATACGGCGCAAGAGAAGGAGCATCCATTATTTTCACAATGAATTTCCCCTCTCCTGAGCAAAATTTAAAGCACTGCTTTTAAATTGAAGCGCAAGAGAGGGTTAGGGAGAGGTCTTCATCAACCTAACGCTTTCTCAGCCGCTTCAACCGTTTGACGAATCAAAGTTGTAATCGTCATTGGGCCAACGCCACCTGGTACAGGCGTATATGCAGAAGCAATCTCTTCAATGCCTTGCAATTGGATATCTCCAACACCACCGCCATCACGTGGATGGAAGCCTGCATCAACAACCACAGCGCCTGGTTTGATCCAGTCTTTTTGAATCAATTCAGCTTTACCAACCGCACCAACAATAATGTCCGCTTGTTTCACAAAACTTGCAAGATCTTGGGTACGTGAATGGCAAATGGTTACTGTTGCATTGGCTTCAAGAAGCATCGCAGCCATTGGTTTACCTAAAATTGCCGAACGCCCCACAACAACGGCATGTTTGCCTGCAATTTCAATTTTTTTTTCTTTAAGAATGGTCATAATGCCTGCAGGTGTTGCAGAACCATATGCAGCTTCGCCCATTGCCATACGACCATAACCTAAACAGGTCACACCATCTACGTCTTTTGCAAGTGAAATCGCATCAAAACAAACACGCTCATCAATTTGCGCAGGAACTGGGTGTTGCAACAAAATACCATGCACATCAGGATTGGCATTCAATTTTTCAATTTCTGCCAATAATTGTTCTGTGGTGGTTTCTGTTGGCAATTCTACTTTTAAAGAATCCATGCCCACACGACGGCAAGCATTGCCCTTCATGCGTACATAAGTTGCAGATGCACCGTCATCACCGACCAAAATAGTCGCTAGAATTGGGGTACGACCTGATTTTGCTTTTAACGCTTCTACACGTGTTAACAGATCAGCTTCAATTTGTTTTGCCAATGCACGACCGTCTAAAATTAATGCCACGGCACATCTCCAAATGTTGATATGAATCAATTTTGCAAATAATACATGATTATTTAGACTATTTTATTCTATATGTCGAATTAATGTGCATCTGCTCATTTAATAGTATTGTTTTTTTTTCAGAGCTTGCTAATATACGCATCACAAGACGCGGCGGGGTGGCAGAGTGGTCATGCAGCGGACTGCAACTCCGTGGACGCCGGTTCGATTCCGACCTCCGCCTCCAATCTTGTAAAACTATGCCCGAGTGGTGAAATCGGTAGACACAGGGGATTTAAAATCCCCCGCCCTCAAAGCGTGCCAGTTCGAGTCTGGCCTCGGGCACCATTTTAAAATAGATTAAAATGGTGCAAATAAAGAACCCAGCATTAAGCTGGTTTTTTTATGCCTAAATTTTAGGTTTTCCCCTCTTTATTCAATATTCAATGATGCCTCTATGAACCCTAAACAAGCGCTTCTTGATTTGCAGCAATTGCAACAACAATACCCTGCTGCATTTAAAAGAAATATTTTGTTTTATGGTTTTATTCAAAGCAAAGGCATGCTGGATGATTGGAAAGAAATGATTCCATGGGTCTTGGCCTGCCTGATTTTTATTCCTATTTCAATCAGTCTGGCGCACGGGATTCAAAACTTTGTAACGCAGTACGATGCCTTTCAAGCCAAGGCATTGGCGATTTTAGCCATCATGTTAGGTTTTATGCTGCTTCTACCTTATGTGTTGTATCAAATTAAACACAGTTCGGCATCGTGGTATCAACTACAGCAACATGCCACCATAAAAATAGCAGTATTGATTCTGCTACAAGCGGTAAATTTCGCCTATTTTCAGAGTGCAATTCTGCAAGGGATTTTATTCTTTTTCTGCATCAGTTTTGGTTTTGTACGTTTCTATAAAGAGAATATGTTCCGTGACCACATAAGCCTTGAACAAAAATATTGCTTAACGCAATTTCGCCGTGCTGCGTATTGGTCATATCGTCAAGCTGCTAAAATTCAATATCGGATGTATTTTTCCAATAAAAATAGCCCTCGTTTTGCCCAATTGAATCAGCAATATCAACATGCAATTCAGTTACATCAACAACTGATGCAGGTTGAACACAATTTATGTAAAAGCATTAAATACATAGATTTAGACAGTTATATTCAAGATAAACTCGATTAAAAACCTCCGCTTAATCATCAAAAAAAACCGAGCAACTTAGACTCGGTTTTCTGTAAATATCACACCAATTTTAAGCAGTTTTAGCGACATCAATGATTGGTTTTAAGTCTACACCATACTTCTGTTGATGACCACGCGTATCATCGAGTTTGTATTCACGTGCCTTAACCGTATCTATAAACTTCCAATCTGCAACCACTTGCGCACGATCAAAAGTCACCGTTAAATAACCACGTTGATTTAAGTTGCAATAATCCAGTTCATCAATCAGTTCTTGAAAGGCATATTCCAACGCTGCCATTTCGTCTGCAGGCACATTTAAGTAATACTCAATTCCGGGCGATGATACCGAGCTGGTCGCGAATTCCAACCCAACCTTATGATTTGTTTCATGTGTATGCAAGGTTGCAGCCCAAGCATTGTGAGTATCACCTGCCAACACCACTGCTTTTTTCCCAAGTTGCTGCAATGTCCCATACACAACTTCTCGCTCGTAGGCATAACCATCCCAAGCATCGAGGTTATAAGGTGCAACCGCATACAAACGTGCCTTATCTACTGCTGTCAAAGTTGGATCATTCGCTTTTAAACGCAATTTCAGCGTGACCAATTCTGTAATTTTCTGCTTCATTTGTGCAAGTGTTTCAGGTTGCTGATCACCATTGGTGATTTTCGCTAAAGGCAATAACAGTTCTTGTGGAATCAGTATTTTCGCCATCAACACTTGTTGAGCCAAAACATTCCAAGTAGCCTTAGACTGCCCCAACTGCTTTTGCAACCATTCTCGTTGAACTCCACCCATCAATGTGCGTTGATCACTAAATAAATCTGCCTGAAATTTAGCAGCATCAATACCTTCTGCCGTCATATAGTTAGCATAATCTAATTGCTTATGACGCGCCAAAATACGCGTATCCAGCATCATCAAATTCACCAAACCACCAAAATCAAACTGGCGATAAATATTCAAATGATCATTTTCTGCAACTGGACGAATTGGCATCCACTCGAAATAAGCCTGTAATGCGGCAATTTTACGTTCTATAAAGCTGCCTTCACCTTCTTGATGATTATCTGCACCCGCTTCCCAAGTATCATTACTGAGTTCATGGTCATCCCAAATGACAATAAATGGATGGCGTTGGTGAGCAGTCTGCAAATCAGCATCGGTACGATATAAAGCATAACGTTTACGATAATCATCTAACTTGATAATTTCTTTATCATTGTCTGCAGCAAAGGTACGTCCTAACTGTTTTGCATCGTCAGTCGCGTAGCCACCTTGTCCATATTCATAAATATAATCACCCAAGTGAATAATCACATCCAGATTGTTTTCCTGTGCAATTTCTTTATACACATGAAAATAACCTGCGGGATAGTTCGAGCAAGAACAGACCGCAAATTTCACTTGATCGCTGCGTTGTGGCAAGGTTTTGGTCTGTCCTATAGCAGAAACCGTATTACCAAAGCGGAAACGGTAATAATATTTAGTCCCTGCCTGTAAACGATCTGCGTCCACTTTAACAGTAAAATCTTGCGCTGCGCTGGTTTGTACTTTGCCAGTATTTACCAATTGCTTAAACGCCTCATCGCTGGCAATTTCCCAAACCACTTCAATGCATGCTGCCATGTCACTTGGCGTTACACGTGTCCATAAAATGATACGATCATGCAGCGGATCACCACTGGCGACACCATGCAAAAACTGCACCTTTAATGCATTTTCTGCTGTATTTTCATTGTCATCACCACATGCAGTTAATGCGACTGGCAATGACAACGCCCCAAAACCAGCCAAACTTTTTTGAATCAGCTCTCGGCGAGTTAAGCGAATGTTCATGAATATTCCTTTTATTTTTCTTGAGCGCTCAACATAGAAATTTATGATTTCGCTTTGATCTCAAATTCATGAAATATTGATGACAAACAGCAGAAATATACTGCAAACCGAACTTTTTTCAAGCTAATAAGTTGAATTGATTGAAAAGAAAGCAATTGTAAATAAATTTACTTGCCAAGATTTATTTCGTCCTCTATTATTGCGCACATGCCCGAGTGGTGAAATCGGTAGACACAGGGGATTTAAAATCCCCCGCCCTCAAAGCGTGCCAGTTCGAGTCTGGCCTCGGGCACCATTTTAATGAATCAAATCATTCAAATGGTGCAAATAAAGAACTCCAGCATTAAGCTGGTTTTTTTATGCCTAAAAAATATAATATTGAAAACGATAACACTTATGTGCCGATGATTTGAAATGTCTCTACAACGCTTTATCTTCTCTTTCAAATGGGTGATCTGTTTATGCTGCTTGCTCAGTTTTGCAAGCCATGCACAAAATCCCAGCCTTGAGTCAGCAACCGAATCCGTAAACCCAATTGAAACTGATGCAGAATTTTATGATGTTTTTGCAGGAACATTGCAATATAAAAATCAAGAATTACAATTACGTCGTTGCAGCTTAGGCAACAATTTATATTTATTAAATTTCCAAAATCCTGAAGAAGAAAAGCAACTCAAAACTTTGCTGCAACAAAATACAAAGTTTTGGGTCAATTTAATTGCACAGCCGAATGAACATAATGGGCTATATACGTTGAATGTTCGGGAAATTGCAGAACTACATACACAGCAAAGTTGCCATTTGGATGATGTTTTAGATGATTTATTGAATCACCCATAAATTAAAGCTGAAAGAGAGTGACCTATCACCACTCTCTCGTTGCAATCAACTCTTCCATTTCAATCTCGAAATAGCCTTGATCTTGCAGCACCATCATCATCGCCTCAGCAATATAATCTGCTGCGGTATCGTCCAAATCTGAATCCAGATCTTCAAATTGTGGTTTCATTTTATTAATGGCTTGCACGGTCTGATCTGCAAAATGATAAATATCCGTTTCAGATAAATTGGATTTAGACACGTGTTTTGCAAACTGTTGAATCAGTTGTTTTAACTCAGCAACTAAAATATCAGGATAAAACTCATCATCAAACATCGGGAGAAGTAAATCTGCAAACATACAGGCACTCAAAAATACAGAGATTCAAGCGTGCCTATATAGCATAAGCAAGGCTTTAATTCTAGCTTCGCCCCAATTTGCATACTGCGATTAATTTGCCAACTGCATTGCTTGCCAGACTTTAATGGCGTCAGACATGGCTTTCACATCATGCGCACGCACCATACAAGCACCTTGCTGAATACTGAGTAAATGTGCCGCTACAGAACCAACTGCACGCTGTGTTGGCTCTGCCCCACCCAAAGCTTCACCAATAAAGCGTTTACGAGACAATGCCGATAAAATTGGATACCCCATACCATTCAGTTGATACAACTCATTTAACAATTTCAAGTTCTGTTGTGCATTTTTAGCAAAACCAAAACCCGGATCAATCATGATATTTTCAGGCTTGACCCCTTCCGCCAAAGCATCAGCGACACGTTGCTGCAATTCTGCAATCACATCTGCTGTGACATCATCATATTGATCTAAATTGTTCATGGTAGTCGGTTCACCACGCATGTGCATAATAATCACGGGAATATTTAACTCAGCGGCTGTGTGCAACGCATTGGGGCGGGTCAGCGCACGTACATCATTCCAGATATGCGCCCCTGCAGCTACGGCAGCACGAATCACTTCGGGCTGTGACGTATCAATCGAAAGTACCACATCATAAGCAGATAAGGCTTCTACCACAGGAACCACACGACGAATTTCTTCTTCTACACTCACAGGACTAGCTCCTGGACGTGTTGATTCGCCGCCAATATCAATCACGGTTGCACCTTCTGCCATCATTTCCAAAGCACGCGCCACAGCAGCATCTTTTTCATTATGTCGCCCACCATCACTAAACGAGTCTGGTGTCACATTTAGAATTCCCATCACATGCGGCTGAGATAAATCTAAACGCAAACGTCCACATTGCAATACGCGCTTGGGTAATGGCATCAGCTGCATGCTGGTCTTCCTTTCAATTTGAAAAGCTTATTTTAACAAGGCTAATTTTGAAGATGTTGAATTCTTTTCAGTGCGCTTCAACATTACCAATATTCCTGTTGCAACGGCGCATAAACCACACGAATAAAAAAAGAGCCTTTATACAAAGACTCTTTTTAACATTATGTGAACTGATTAGCTCGCTGGTAATGGTGGCGGTGTGCTTGGACCATCGGTTGGTGTTACATCAATCACAGGATTGTCTGCAATATACACCTTCGGTGGCTGTGGCTCACGACCTTCCATAATGTCACGGATTTGGTCACGATCAATGGTTTCCCATTCCAACAATGCTTTTACCATTGCGTGGGCAATGTCTTGGTTATTTTCCAAAATATCGCGGGCAACTTTATATTGCTCATCAATAATACGACGAACTTCAGCATCCACTTGTTGCTGGGTGGCTTCAGAAATGGTACGGCTGCCTAAACTACCCATGAATGATTGTTGTGTATCATCTTCATAGACCATTACGCCTAACTTGTCAGACATACCGTATTTGGTCACCATCGCACGTGCTAATTTAGTCGCACGCTCAAAGTCATTCGATGCACCTGTCGACATTTGATTAATAAAGACTTCTTCTGCAATACGACCACCAAACAAGATAGACAAGTCGTTCAGCATTTTGTCTTTATAATGGCTAGTTTGGTCATGTTCAGGCAATTGCCATGTCACACCCAATGCCCAGCCACGCGGCATAATCGTTACTTTATGCACAGGGTCTGTACCCGGCAGCATTTCAGCAACAATCGCATGACCTGCTTCATGATAAGCCGTTGCACGACGTTCTTCTTCACGCAGCACCATCGACTTACGTTCAGGGCCCATATACAACTTATCTTTAGCATCTTCAAAGTCGTGCATATCCACCGTATTTTTATTACGACGGGCAGCAAACAATGCAGCTTCATTCACAAGGTTCGCCAATTGCGCACCAGAGAAGCCTGGTGTACCACGTGCCAAGACTTTGACATCTACACCTGTAACTGAAGGCAGTTTTTTCAAGTGAACATTCAGAATTTGCTCACGACCTTTAATGTCTGGCAAGCCAACCATTACTTGACGGTCAAAACGACCTGGACGCAATAAAGCTTTATCCAGTACATCGGCACGGTTTGTCGCAGCGATAACAATAATGCCTTCATTGCCTTCAAAACCATCCATTTCAACAAGCATTTGGTTAAGTGTTTGCTCACGTTCATCGTGACCACCACCTGTACCTGAACCACGGTGACGACCTACCGCATCAATCTCATCAATAAAGATGATACATGGTGCATGGCGTTTAGCTTGCTCAAACATATCACGAACACGAGAAGCACCTACACCCACGAACATTTCAACGAAGTCAGAACCAGAAATGCTGAAGAATGGAACTTTGGCTTCGCCTGCAATGGCTTTGGCCAATAAGGTTTTACCTGTACCCGGTGGACCTACCATCAACACACCTTTAGGAATAGTTGCACCTAAACGCTTGAATTTAGCAGGGTCTTTTAAGAAATCTACAATTTCAACCACTTCTTGTTTTGCTTCGTCACAACCTGCTACATCGGCAAATGTGACTTTAATTTGGTCTTCAGACAACATTTTGGCTTTAGATTTACCAAAGCTCATCGGGCCGTTTTTACCACCTGCACCGCCACCCATGTTGCGCATAAAGAACATGAATAACAAAATGATTAAAAGTACAGGGAAACTTGCGATCAATAGTTGCATTAACAAACCTTGACGTTGAGGTGCAGTACCTTCAACAACAACGTTGTTTTTAATCAGATTCGGCATCAGTTCAGGATCTTGAACTGCTGGACGAATGCTTTCAAAGGACGAGCCGTTGACTTTTTCGCCACTAATTCTTTCGCCATCAATTGTGACTTGCTTAATTTGACCAGCATTCACCGCTGTAACGAACTCTGAATAGTTCATTGCAGTTGGCTTTTCACTGTTATTGATGTTGCTGAAAATTAGAATCAGCACACCAAGTATAATCAGCCACAATACGGCATTCTTGAAGAGATCGCTCAAAGCTTTATTCCCATATCAATCTAATTTGATCATGCCCGTTACTGGGTGACCTTTCATTCAAAAAGCTGAAGATCAGCTAGACAATTCATTAAAAACGTACAAAATGCACAATTTTTAACGGCTTGGCAAGTAAACTTTATTTAGACGCTTTTTTACGTCCTTGTCCAATAAGGAATACTTCTTTGGAACGCGCCCGTGAAGCAGCGGGTTTTGCTGTCTTTAGAACATCAAAACTGTCCACGACCTGTTTACGAAATTCGTCAAACCCCGAACCTTGGAACACTTTGACCACAAACTGGCCATTGGGTCCCAATACACGGTTGGCAAAATCGAGCGCCAACTCGCATAAGTAAATTTGACGCGGTTGATCTACAGCTTTATTACCTGATGTATTGGGGGCCATATCGGAAATTACAACGTCTACCGTGCGTCCGTTTAAAATATTTAACAATTTTTCGAACACTTCTTCTTCGCGGAAGTCACCTTGTAAAAAGGTCACATCTGGTAATGCGTCCATTTCCAAAATATCGGAAGCGATCACCAAACCTTTGTCGCCGACAAGTTTCCCTGCGATTTGCGACCAACTGCCTGGTGCTGCACCTAAGTCCACCACCGTCATACCGGGTTTGATCAGTTTATATTTTTCTTGAATCTCAAGTAGTTTGTATGCAGCACGTGCACGATACCCTTCTTTTTGCGCTCTTTTCACAAAGGGATCATCTAGGTGCTCTCTCATCCACGCACGACTACTTTTGGATAACTTTTGGTTGGTAATGCGTGTTGCCATAACTCTCTTAGTAACGAATAGCCATCTAAATTGCGATTGTACGTGAAAATTAGCAAGCTTGCAGTAGACATCTGTATCTAAATGCCAATAACTGACAAGTTTTTTCTATTAAATCCATCGCTTATTTCTGTACTGTGGCATAAAAAACCACACTCATCACTAATGGATAAACCTAAGCAAATGTTCAATTTTGATATTTTTGTACTGCTGCAAGATCGCGGATTATTTGCATAGAATTTACAGCGTTTCAAATTGGCTTTTGTTATACTAAGCCGTTTTTAAAATTAGGTTATCTTTATGGCGGCTCTCTCTATTCAGGAACGCAAGCGTTTACGTCAAATTGGTCATGCACTTAACCCTGTAGTGATGGTTGGCGGTCAAGGTTTGACTGAAAATGTAATTGAAGAAACCAACCGTGCTTTAAACGATCACGAATTGATTAAAGTTAAAATTGGTGGTGAAGACCGTGAAGTACGTGCAGCTGTAATTACTGAAATTGCTGCAGCAACAGGTTCTGAAGTGGTACAAACAATTGGTAAAATTGCTTTACTTTATAAAAAAGCAGCAAAACAAAATGCCAAGTTGTCAAATTTAGTTCGTCACGCTCATTTGTCTAACTAAGCTTATATGGCAAGTTACGAACTCAGCGCCTTTGATCGTCAGTTTCAAGCGATTTCTTTGGTCGGTGCAATTGAACAACAAAGTCCGTTTAGCTTAAATGTAGGTTATTGGCTGCGTGATCCGAATCAATGGGTCGAATGGCCTGCATTGGTAGCTTCACATCCACGTCAGGACTTTTTGTGGAAACAGACCTGCTTTGAAATTTTCATTGGCGTTCAGGGCGAAGATTTTTATCGTGAAATCAATCTCTCCCCTTCTCAAGCTTGGCAAGCCTATGCCTTTGAAGAATATCGTTATCCTGAGCAAATGCCACCTGTGGCCGCTTATGATATTGAGTTGAATCAGCTAAAACGTACGCATTACGGTTTAAATGTCAGTTTGGATTTAACCGAATTTATGCTGAAACATAAACTGAAATGGACAGATTTGTTTATTGGGCTGACGGCTGTGCTCAAAACCAGTCAAGGCGAGCAATTTTATGCCATGCAACACAGCAGCCCTGCCGCCGATTTTCACAATAAGCGCGATTGGCTACATCAGTTCTAACTGTGATTAATAGTAGTTTAGATTGAAACAACTAGTTTTTGGTTTGAGCAAGAAATTTAAATAAAAAAGTGAGGCGCATGACCTCACTTTTTTTTATGGCTGAATCAGCAACAGATTAAACTGGATTATGCTTGATCAGTTTCATCATTAGTTTCAGTTTTTGATGGATTTACTTTTTTCCACGCTTCTAGTGTGTGCTCTTTAGAACGCTTAAAAGTTTCAGCCAATTGATCTTTGTGTTTTACTGAAATGCTGCTGACATCTTCTTTCAACTCTTTACCAAGTTTAGAAAGATCTTCAATAATTGCGCTAAATTCAGTTTTTACAAAGTCTTTTAATTCGCCCAAATCTTTAGGTGAACTGCCAAATTGTGCTTTTAAAGCTTCAATTTTTTGCAACACATCTTGCTTTAACTGACCCAATTGCTCTTGCACGCTGGCATTGAGTTGTTTTGCTTCGGCTTGAAGTTTTTCTTGCGTTTCTGCAACCACATCAAGCACCTGCTCTTTGGCATCATGCGTTACTTTTTCAAGCTTTTCAGCGCCTTCACTTACTGCTTTGATTGCACTGTTTTGTGGTTCAGTGGCTGATTTATCTTGTTCAGTCATTCGCTTTTACCCAAGGTCGTTGTTGTTTATAAATTAAGCATAAGGCAATTTAGACTAAAATGGGTTTTGGATTGTCTAACAATCGTAGATTGCTTACATTTGGACTACACGCTAAAACATAAACCTAGCAAAAAAAGCAAGTCTTTTATCTTACATATTCGTTAGATTCACAATGGACTTTTGGCGAGTTCATGCGTATAATGCAATGTTAAGTTCAAGCGAGCAGACATAGGAGGGTAGGTTTAAATATTGACCTTCCTTTTTTTTCGTCTACTCGCTTTTTTACAGCCCTATTTTTGTGGTTTTAGTTCAGGAGCTTTGGTTTGAGCACCCCCGCCATTTTAGCCCTCGCCGACGGTACAATCTTTAAAGGTACGTCTATCGGTGCAACGGGAAGCACGACTGGTGAAGTCGTTTTTAACACTGCCATGACTGGCTATCAAGAAATTTTGACCGACCCGAGTTATGCACAACAACTTGTGACTTTAACTTACCCACATATTGGGAACACTGGTTGCAATGATGAAGATGTTGAGTCAGGTCGAATTCATAAAGTATGGGCAAACGGTTTAATTATCCGTGATTTGCCTTTATTACACAGTAACTTCCGTTCTACTCAATCTTTAGGCGAATACTTACAACAACACAATGTTGTTGCAATTGCCGATATTGATACCCGTAAATTGACCCGTATTTTACGTTCCAAAGGTGCGCAAAACGGTTGTATTCTTGCTGGTGAAAATATCACTGAAGAAGAAGCAATTGCAAAAGCACGTGCATTTGGCGGCTTAAACGGCTTGGATCTTGCAAAAGTATGCTGCGACCCTGAAGGTTTTGAATGGACTGAAGGTTCATGGGAACTTGGCAAAGGCTTTACTCAACCTGAACTTAAATATCATGTGGTTGCATACGATTACGGTGTCAAAACCAACATCCTGCGTATGCTCGCAGACCGCGGTTGCAAATTAACCGTTGTTCCTGCACAAACCCCTGCTGAAAAAGTCCTTGCGTTAAACCCAGATGGCATTTTCTTGTCAAATGGCCCTGGCGATCCTGCTGCATGTGACTACGCAATTGAAGCTGTAAAAACAATTGTAGAAACCACGAATATTCCTGTATTTGGTATCTGTTTAGGTCACCAAATTCTTGCACTTGCATCAGGTGCAAAAACAATGAAAATGCCGCACGGTCACCACGGCGCAAACCATCCTGTACAGAACTTAGAAACTGGTACAGTGATGATTACTTCTCAGAACCACGGCTTCGCGGTAGATGAAAGCACCTTACCAAGCAATGTATGTTCAACGCATCGTTCATTGTTCGATGGCACAAACCAAGGTATTCATCGTACAGACAAGCCTGCATTTAGCTTCCAAGGTCACCCAGAAGCAAGTTCAGGTCCACATGACTGCGCACTCTTGTTCGATCATTTCATCGAACTTATTGAAGCCGCTAAGAAGTAATTAAGGAGCGAAATAATGCCTAAACGTACGGATATTAAAAGCATCTTAATTATTGGTGCTGGTCCTATTGTTATTGGTCAGGCTTGTGAGTTTGACTATTCTGGTGCTCAAGCATGTAAAGCGCTGCGTGAAGAAGGTTACCGCGTTATTTTGGTAAACTCGAACCCTGCGACCATCATGACTGACCCTGCAATGGCAGATGCAACTTATATCGAGCCAATCACTTGGCAGACTGTTGCAGCAATCATTGAAAAAGAACGTCCAGATGCAGTACTTCCGACCATGGGTGGTCAAACTGCATTGAACTGTGCGCTTGCATTAGATGCCAACGGTATTTTAGCCAAATACAATGTTGAATTAATTGGTGCAACCAAAGACGCGATTGAAAAAGCCGAAGACCGTAAATTGTTTGATGAAGCAATGCGCAAAATTGGTCTTGAGTGTCCAAAAGCAGCAATTGCTGAATCTATGGAAGAAGCACTTGAGATTCAATCTCGCTTTGGCTTCCCTGTGATTATTCGTCCATCATTCACCATGGGTGGTTCTGGTGGCGGTATCGCATATAACAAAGAAGAATTCCTTGAAATCTGTGAACGCGGTTTCGATCTTTCTCCAACCAAACAATTATTGATTGATGAATCACTTATTGGTTGGAAAGAATATGAGATGGAAGTTGTACGTGATAAAAACGACAACTGTATCATCGTATGTTCAATCGAAAACTTTGACCCAATGGGCGTGCACACTGGTGACTCAATCACCGTTGCTCCTGCGCAAACTTTGACGGACAAAGAATACCAATTGATGCGTAATGCATCTTTAGCGGTACTTCGTGAAATTGGTGTAGAAACAGGTGGTTCTAACGTTCAGTTCGGTATTTGCCCGAATACTGGTCGTATGGTTGTGATTGAGATGAACCCACGTGTATCTCGTTCATCTGCACTTGCATCTAAAGCCACTGGTTTCCCAATTGCAAAAGTTGCAGCGAAATTGGCTGTGGGTTATACCCTTGATGAACTGAAAAATGACATCACAGGCGGTACCACTCCTGCGGCATTTGAACCATCAATTGACTACGTTGTAACTAAAGTTCCACGTTTCAACTTTGAAAAGTTCCCTCAAGCAGACGCGACTTTAACCACGCAGATGAAATCTGTAGGTGAAGTCATGGCGATTGGTCGTAACTTCCAAGAATCTGTAAACAAAGCCCTTCGTGGTTTAGAAACTGGCGCTTGTGGTTTTGACGAACAAATTGAAGTGGGTGCTGAAGGCGCACGCGACAAGATTTTAGTTGAATTGAAAGTTCCAGGTCCTGAGCGTATTTGGTACGTGGCTGACGCATTCCGTCATGGCTTTAGCTTGGACGAAGTTTTTGAAGCGACCAAAATTGACCGTTGGTTCTTAATTCAAATTCAAGACATCGTGAACACTGAAAATGAAATCAAAACTTTAGGTTTTGGTGATCTAAACGCTGACAACATCCGTTCGTTCAAACGTAAAGGTTTATCTGACCTACGTATTGCGAACTTGATGGGTATTTCACAAAAGCAATTCCGTAAACACCGTTGGAACTTGGGCGTAACCCCAGTTTATAAACGTGTGGATACCTGTGCTGCAGAGTTTGAATCTGACACAGCATATATGTATTCAACTTACGATGAAGAGTGTGAATCAAATCCTTCAGCGAAAGACAAGATCATGGTGATTGGCGGTGGTCCAAACCGTATTGGTCAAGGTATCGAATTCGATTACTGCTGTGTACACGCTGCGCTTGCAATGCGTGAAGATGGTTTTGAGACCATCATGGTGAACTGTAACCCTGAAACAGTATCTACCGATTACGACACTTCAGACCGTTTGTACTTTGAACCAATTACTTTGGAAGATGTACTTGAAATCGTACGTACTGAAAAGCCAAAAGGCATTATCGTACAGTACGGTGGTCAAACTCCATTGAAATTGGCACGCGCTTTAGAAGAAGCAGGTGCGCCAATTATTGGTACATCACCAGATGCGATTGACCGCGCAGAAGACCGTGAGCGTTTCCAGCAAATGATTCAACGTCTGCAATTGCGTCAACCTAACAACAGCATTGTAAAATCTGCTGAAGAAGGTATCGCAGAAGCAGCGAAAGTGGGTTACCCGCTCGTTGTTCGTCCATCTTATGTATTGGGTGGTCGTGCAATGGAAATCGTGTATAACGAAGAAGAATTGAAACGCTACTTGCGTGATGCAGTTCAAGCATCTAACGATGCACCTGTACTGTTAGACCGTTTCTTGGATGATGCGATTGAAGTTGACGTAGACTGCGTATCTGACGGTAAAGATGTGGTGATTGGCGGTATTATGCAGCACATCGAACAAGCAGGTATTCACTCTGGCGACTCAGCATGTTCAATTCCACCTTATTCATTGTCAGATGAAGTACAGGACGAAATGCGTCGTCAAACTGTTGCAATGGCAAAAGAGTTGGGCGTTATTGGTCTAATGAACGTACAGTTTGCAGTGAAAGGCAATGACGTTTATATCTTGGAAGTGAACCCACGTGCATCACGTACTGTTCCGTTCGTTTCTAAGTGTATTGGCGAATCATTGGCTAAAGTTGCAGCACGTTGTATGGCAGGTCAATCTTTAGAAGCACAAGGCTTTACTAAAGAAATTATTCCGCAACACTTCTCTGTGAAAGAAGCTGTGTTCCCATTCAACAAGTTCCCTGGTGTAGACCCTGTGCTTGGGCCTGAGATGAAATCTACAGGTGAAGTGATGGGTGTGGGCAAAACTTTTGGTGAAGCATTCTATAAAGCTGTGTTAGGCTCGAATGATCGCTTACCAGGAATCCCAACTGAAGGCGAAGTAAAACATGCATTCTTATCTGTACGTGAGTCAGATAAACCGCATGTGGCGCGTATTGCAAAACAATTGGCTGATTTTGGCTTCAAACTTGTTGCAACGGGTGGTACGCATAAAGTCATCACCGATGCAGGTATTGAGTGTGAACGTGTGAATAAAGTGACTGAAGGTCGCCCACACATTGTAGACCGCTTGAAAAATGGTGAGATTCACCTCATCATCAATACTTCTGAAGGCAAACAAGCTCAGCAGGATTCATTCTCAATCCGTCGTTCTGCACTGCAAGGTAAAGTGTATTACACCACGACCTTGAATGGCGCAGATGCTGTATGCCAAGCCTTAGCGATTAAATTACCAATGGATGTATATCGCCTGCAAGATCTTACTGTAGGTTAATACATATCAATAAAGTCCCGTCACCTTTCGGGTGGCGGGCTTTTTTCATTTATAGACTTCAATATTTTTAAAGAGGGACAACATGCAACGTTATCCTATGACGCCTGAAGGTAAACACGCTTTAGAGCAAGAATTACAACAACTTAAATCGGTTGAACGTCCACGTATTACTGCAGCGATTGCAGAAGCGCGTGAACATGGCGATTTAAAAGAAAATGCTGAATACCATGCCGCACGTGAACAGCAAGGTTTCTGCGAAGGTCGTATCCAAGACATCGAAGGTAAATTAGGCGCTTGCCAAGTAATTGATGTTAAAGAATTGGAACAAAACGGACGTGTGGTTTTTGGTGTGACTGTGACCATTGAAAACCTAGACACCGAAGAGCAAAAAACCTACAAAATTGTAGGTGATGATGAAGCTGATTTTAAAATCAATAAAATTTCAGTGAATTCGCCTATTGCACGCGGTTTGTTGGGCAAAAATGAAGGCGATGAAGCCAAAATTGTCACTCCGCAAGGCGAAGTGGAATATGAAATTGTGAATGTAGAATATCTTTAAGTTTTAATAAAGATGACTACACGCGATGCCCCTCTTTGAGGGGTTTTTTATTGCCTATAAATCATACAGCCGAGCTTATAGATTATACTGCGATAAAAATAGAGGAAAATAAGATGGAAAATCGCATCATTCATGCATTTGTTTATGCGCTTTCTGGGGCTGTGTTAGGACTGATTTTGATTCCAGTCTGGGGACTCTTTATCAATACACAAACCAGTCCTGTCAGTATCGTATTGGCATCATCACTCTTTTTTGCTATTTGGGGATTCTTATTTCCAAACAGTGTTAAAAATGTTTTTATGTATTTGTGGAATTTTTTTAAGATAGATACTTTAAGCTTTAAATCACTAAAGCAACCTCTTTTGAAGAATTATTATTTATCAATTAAAGTTGCCTTTTGGTGGTTGAACTATCTAGACTGACTAAACGTTAGTCAATTGATTTTACGGTGTTGATTTAAAAACAGAAGATATGGAATTAAAAATACAAAGATTAATGCAGGTATAATAGTAAAAAAGATCAGATACCACACATAGCGTTGATTGGTTTTATATAATGCAACGTGATAATCAATTCCTCTATAAAAGTCGGGTGATTTGATTTTGAAGATCAAATATCTATATTTCAATGGATATTTCAAATCATCAATATATTGAATATCAAAACCTTGATCCATCATATAACCGTATTGGCATTTATCTTTTAAGATTAGATTACAAACAGGGGTTGCCTCTATATCAGCATTATTAACATCCATTACTGGGAAAACACCAGTTCCTGAAAACCTATTTAAATTAGCTTTTACTCCCCCCTTCATAATCACTTTTGCTTGTTTGAGTTCACTGACATAACCCTCTATATCCAAAAAAAGAATAGCGACCTTTTTATTTAAACCTGTTGACATGGCAATGACCATAACCAATATGACACCTAATTGGATATGTCCCCAAAGATAGCCCTTCTTTTCAGCCTTAAGCTCTTCTATTGGTGTCGTACTAAGCACATGTCCAGACCAAAAACCAAAAAATAAAGTACTGCTAAAGAACCAAATGGTTAACCATTTCATGCCATCAAAATTGGCATCGGCAAAAACCCAGTACAGCATCCCACAGGCGTAAACAATAATAGCCGTAAGCGCTAGTGTGTAACGGTTAGTGTTAAAAGCACTCATAAGTTACGATTATCCTTAAAATTTATTTGAGCAATTTTTTTTGGCTGCACTTCCTCCA
Organism: Acinetobacter sp. YH16051; assembly: GCF_013417135.1. Lineage (NCBI taxonomy): Bacteria > Pseudomonadati > Pseudomonadota > Gammaproteobacteria > Moraxellales > Moraxellaceae > Acinetobacter > Acinetobacter sp. YH16051. Next base: position 27,309 of record NZ_VPEN01000005.1, read on the forward strand.
CATCAGCAAACAAACTAAATGTTTGATTCACATAATTCACAACACCTGAAATTTGATCCATGTAACCCCTAAATACAGGTGTTTTCATGCAGAATCTCTAGCTTGTATCTTAAGGGAAAATTCTACTTTTAAATCCTATTATTTTTTTAGGGGGGATTACCAAAGTAAAGGTATGAATGATTCTTTTTATTTCATCTGCTATTTTTTCCTCAAACTCATTTTAGACAAACATTAACTTCTCTGCCCACCAAGCTTCTGTCAGGATGAATATTATAAGAAATCAAAAGTAACTCATATATAATTCTATTTCATTAATTTTTTACACATACACCATGTCCGAAACGCTGATTAATTCCCCTGTTAAACACTGGTGCGAATTTGAGTTCATCTCCAAAACTGTGAAAAACCCCAACATCCACATCAAAGGCAATTACTCTTATTATTCAGCCTATTGGGATCAGGGTTTTGAACGTTGTGTGGTGCGTTATTTACATGACAAACCTGCAACAGCAGAAAAACCTATTGATCAGCTCTTTATTGGCAATTTTGTCTGTTTTGGTGCGGAATGCGTGATTATGATGGGTGGCAATCAATTGCATCGCAGTGACTGGGTTTCGGCTTTTCCGTTTGATACTCGCAGTTTTGTTGCGGCAGGTGATACCACAATTGGCGATGGCTGCTGGATTGGCAGTCGCGCCATGATTATGCAAGGTGTTGAACTAGGCGAAGGTGCAATTGTGGCGACAGGTGCAGTGGTTACGCAAGATGTACCGCCTTACGCTATTGTGGCAGGTGTGCCTGCCAAAGTAATTAAATACCGCTTTAGTGAAACAGAGATTGCTCAACTTTTGGCGCTAAAACTGTATGATTTTGATGAAAAATATTTACTGAAAATCCGCGAACAATTGCAGAGTAATGATGTCAATCAACTGATCGATTTTTTGACAAACACGCAAACAAAAAATGACTAAAACTTTAGTTGAATTGAAAGCACAGCTTCATAATTTCATGCTAAATTAAGGTGAAATAAGGACTTACAGCACTCAATTATCTTTATGAAATTACTGGGTTTTATTCTATATGAATTCAGCGTAAGATAAGACAGGACTCAGAGCGAATATTTTATTAAAGTATTGAAATTACAATAAGGAGAAACACTCATGGCTTACCAAAACATCCTCGTACCAGTGGACGGTTCTGAAACTTCTTTTGCCGCTGTTGCAAAAGCTGCTGAACTTGCAAAAGCATTTGGTAGTAAAATCACTGTGGTACAAGTACTTACACTTGACCCGTATATTGCTGCAGAATACATCACTGCAAACCAAACCAATGACTTGATTGAACGCGCTCGCGCTTCTATCGTAAAAACTTTAGAAGAAGCAAAGCAAAAATTCACTGAACAAGGTGTTGAAGCTGAAACTAAACTACTTGAAGGTCAAGTAATTGCACGCGAAATTACCAATGCTGCAAAAGACTTAAATGCTGACCTTATCGTGATTGGTTCACATGGCCGCACTGGCTTGAAAAAATTATTCTTAGGTAGCGTTGCGCAAAGCATCCTAAGTGAAGGTACAACACCTGTATTGGTTGTACGTCAATAAGATTGCGTGTTCCTCATTTCTACGGAAGTGAGGAACTTCCCCTCTCATTTAAATTTCTTTGTTTGTTCTAAAATTTTTATTTGCAGCACTCTATTCAGCAAATTTTCTCAGTATCACCATATCTCAATATTAAACGCTCGATTTAGCAGCTCAGTTTAATTCTGCCATTGGTATTGTTTTAAATTCACCTTCTCTGCAATTACCACAATCCCTTCTTCCTGTAATTTTAAAGTTTGTATATTTTCTCCTTGGGCGTTTAGTTTGCTTAGGCTAATTTTTCCTTGCGCATTAATCACCCGATGCCACGGCACAGTATGTTCTGCCGATAAATGCCTGAGGACATAACCGACCAAACGTGCATGTTTGGGCAGACCCGCTAGGCGTGCCACTTGCCCATAGGTCGCAACCTGACCTGCTGGAATCAAACACACCACGTTCAAAATCATGTGTGCTAATTCATCACTCGGTTTACGGCTTAACGTTGTTTGCATCTATCCACTCGCATTCATTTAGCCTATAAAAAAGGAGCGACTGGCAGCACTCCTTTTGTTTATAAAACTTGATTTTTAAGTCAGTTAAATTGCGGCATTGAATGTATCACAATCACTGATCAAGCCTGATTTTAAGCCAGTCTGGAACCATTGTACGCGCTGTGCACTGGTACCATGCGTAAAGCTATCAGGCACGACTTGCCCACGTGCACGTTTTTGTAAATAGTCATCGCCAATTTTATGTGCCGCATCCATTGCTTCTTCAATATCACCTTGTTCGAGGAATTGAGTACGTTGATGGTTATGATGCGCCCACACTCCCGATAAACAGTCCGCTTGCAATTCCTGACGCACCGAAAGCTGGTTGCCCTGTACTTCACTGACTTGCTGACGTGCTTTATGAACTTGCTCTGAAATTCCTAAAACGGTCTGAATATGATGCCCAACTTCATGTGCCACCACGTAGGCTTGGGCAAAATCACCTGCCTGATCATCTCGGCTTAATTCAGTCTGATTTTGTTCACCACCAATACCCATTTGCTGACGCATGGCTTGGAAGAATGAAGTATCAATATATACTTTATGATCGGCTGGACAATAAAATGGCCCCATTGCCGATTGTGCCGTACCACAGCCAGAATTGACCACACCTGTAAATAACACCAGTTTAGGTGGTATATATTGGCTATTTAACTGCTGCTGAAACACTTGTGACCACGTATCTTCTGTATCGGCCAAAACAGTGCCCACAAACTCAATTGCCTCTTGTTGTTCAAGAGTTGGATTATCTAAACCTTTAGTTTCAGCACTTTGCGCATGTGAGGTGACTTGCTTGGTCGCTTGATAAGCCGATTGCGGATCGATGCCAAAGAACTTCCATGCAACAAAGGCCACCACTAAGCCCAAAATACTGATACCGCCCGCTTTTGCTCCACCGCCACCACGGCGGTCTTCTACATTCGTGCTAACTCGACGACCTTTCCAACGCATTATTCTTATCCTTCTCTTAAACTCTGATAATAGATTAAGCCGATTTAGACTTTGACCACACTTTTTGAACAAGTGCGACCACAATCACCACCAAGATGCCTGCCAAAATACCCACGACAAGGTTCATCAACATTGGCGTGACTGAACCTACAATACTGCCCATCGTTGGGATGTCTTGTACATACTCTACCGTATCTTCTGTGAAATGGTGCACAAAAGGAATAGCATGATTGATAATTCCTCCACCAACCAAGAACATCGCTGCAGTACCCACCACAGATAAAGTCTTCATTAAAATTGGAGCAAATGCCAGTAAACCACTCCCAATACGTTGTTTAAAATTGGCAGCTTGTTCTGTGAGGTATAAACCAATGTCATCAATTTTGACAATTAACGCAACGAACCCATAGACACCCACCGTCATGGCAATCGCAATTAAACTTAATACTGTCACTTTGGTTAGAAAGCCTGCCGCAGCTACAGTCCCCAAAGAAATCACCACAATTTCCGCCGATAAAATAAAGTCAGTACGCACAGCACCTTTAATTTTTTCGGTTTCATAAGCCGCAAGGTCTTGCTCAGTTTGAATTAGCTCAAGTTGCGCTTCTTTAGCCGTTTGGGCTTTTTTGTGTTGTAAGGTGTGCATGATTTTTTCCACACCTTCATAACTTAAAAATAGACCACCAACCACCAATAAAGGATTGATTAACCACGGCGCAACGACACTAATTAATAACGCGAGCGGTACTAAAATTAGCTTATTGATGAATGAACCTTTAGCCACACGCCATACCACAGGCAACTCACGCTCTGCACGTACACCACTGACTTGCTGCGCATTCAACGCCAAATCATCGCCCAAAACCCCTGCGGTTTTTTTTGCAGCCATTTTGCTCATAACTGCCACATCATCTAAAACTGTTGCAATGTCATCTAATAAAAGTAATAAGCTGCTCGCCATTGCGTTGTTATCCTTATATGATTTTCAAGTTATTTTAAAACTGAATTTATATAGGGTCTGTATTTACTTCATTAATTTTTACAGCAAAATTTTTTACAGTAAATTCTATTCAACTCACTTAAGGAAGTGACATTGAAAAATGTTATGCCTTACAATGTAGCAATTCATCGGTACATAGATGTCGTAGATACGACTTGGAATAAAAAATGAGTAATCAAGATAATCGTCCTGTGATTTTGACAGGCGATCGTCCAACTGGACAACTACATTTAGGTCACTTTGTGGGTTCTTTACGTTCACGTGTAGGTTTACAAGACTCACATCATCAACATCTGTTACTTGCCGATGCTCAAGCTCTGACCGATAACGCCGATAACTTTGAAAAAGTCCGTCGTAATATTATTGAGGTAGCAACCGATTATTTAGCGGTGGGGATTGATCCAACAAAAACCACCATTTGCGTGCAATCTTGCCTGCCTGCATTAAACGAACTCACCATGTTGTATTTAAACTTCGTGACTGTGGCACGTTTGGAGCGTAACCCAACCATTAAATCTGAAATTCAGATGCGTGGTTTTGAGCGTGATATTCCTGCAGGTTTCCTGTGCTACCCTGTAGCTCAAGCAGCCGATATTACTGCATTTAAAGCAACGGTCGTTCCTGTAGGTGAAGACCAAATTCCAATGATTGAACAGACCAATGAAATTGTGCGTCGGGTGAATCGTCAAATTGGTCATGACTTGCTACCTGAATGTCAGGCATTGTTGTCAAATGTCGGACGTTTACCTGGTTTTGATGGTAAAGCGAAAATGTCAAAATCACTGGGCAATACCATTGTGTTAGATGCCACAGACAAAGACATTAAAAAAGCTGTCAATGCAATGTACACCGACCCAAATCACCTGCGTATCGAAGACCCAGGTCAGGTTGAAGGCAACGTAGTATTTACTTATTTAGATGCCTTCGATACCAACAAAGAAGAACTTGAAGAACTGAAAGCGCATTATCGTCGTGGTGGTTTGGGCGATGGTACGGTGAAAAAGCGTTTGGAAGGCATTCTAAAAGAATTGATTGGGCCGATCCGTGAACGTCGTATCGAACTTGCTAAAGATCCTGACTACATTATGGATATTTTGAAAACAGGCACCGACAAATGCCGTGATATTACCCAGCAAACTTTAGATGAAGTGAAAGCTGGCTTGGGTGTATTCCGCTTCTAAGCATTTTGTAGATACAAATATTTTAAAGTCTCTTATTCACATGAATAAGAGACTTTTTATTTGAGTGAAAAATCAACACAAGCTGACTCGACTCACAAAAAACACTTATTACTTACGTGATTTAACATCACGTAACCTGAATACTGCGGAATAGTATTCATTCTCAGTTTAGTATACTTACATGCTTTAGGAGCAATCCTAATTTCATAACATTTCTCCGTTATCGAAGCTGTGAAAGCAGATTCGTTTTCATACGCAATGATCACCCCAATCATTGCGTATTTTTTTTATTTGAATCAGCTGTTTATACAGCTTGTACAACAATAAAAATCATTTCCCTAGATGCAAAAACTACTTGAACGGCTTTGTCGCACAAAGATTTCATAACTATATGATTTAAAAGTTTTGATTATTTTTTGATACAAAATTAAATTTATTTAAATCAGATGCTTACATATTTATGCAACAAAGCAATACCAAATTAACTCTTATCATATACTTTATCTCTCAAATGTGGCTAATTTTTCAGCATAAAAAAATCCCCAATATTGGGGATTGAGCGCAGAATAAAATCAAGCTCTTCAAAATTTGACTTATTTAAGCAAATCCTGATCTTTTAAGACTTGCCACATGGTAGAACCCAATTCAGCAGGGCTACGCGTATAAGCAATTCCAGCACGCTCAAAGGCAGCAAACTTTTCTTCTGCTGTGCCTTTACCGCCTGAAATAATTGCACCCGCATGCCCCATACGCTTGCCTTTTGGTGCAGTCACACCTGCAATATAACCCACTACAGGTTTGCTGACATTGGACTGAATATATTCAGCAGCCTCTTCTTCTGCCGTTCCGCCAATCTCACCAATCATAATAATGGCATCAGTATCTGGGTCATCTTGGAATAATTTTAAAGCATCAATCTGATTCATTCCTGGAATTGGATCCCCTCCAATACCAATACAAGTCGATTGTCCAAGTCCAAGTTTTGTAGTTTGAGCTACCGCTTCATACGTCAGCGTACCTGAACGTGAAATAATTCCAATACGGCCTGGTTGATGAATATGTCCTGGCATAATGCCAATTTTACATTCGCCTGGTGTAATCACGCCTGGACAATTCGGCCCAACTAAACGTGTTCCATTGCTATTGGTTTCCAAATAGCGCTTAGCCTTGAGCATGTCGATGGTTGGCACGCCTTCTGTAATCACGACAATTAAACCTACGCCTGAATCTACAGCTTCCACAATCGAATCTAGAACAAATGGTGCTGGTACATAAATCACGGATGCATCTGCAGCTGTTTCACGTACCGCTTCTTTCATAGTGTTAAACACGGGTAATTCTAAATGTGTTTGACCACCTTTTCCTGGCGTTACCCCACCCACCACTTTAGTTCCATAATCAAGTGCTTGTGCTGAGTGAAAAGTACCATTTTTACCAGTGAAACCTTGTACCAATACTTTGGTGTTTTTATCAATTAATACGCTCATGCCTGATTCTCCTTAAGCTTTCACTGCAGCAACAATTTTTTCTGCAGCATCGGACAAGCCATTTGCAGAAATAAGTTTTAATCCTGATTCATCTAGTAATTTAGCACCTAGCTCTGAGTTGTTTCCTTCTAAACGAACCACCACAGGCACAGTAACATTTACCTCTTGAACCGCTGCAATAATTGCTTCTGCAATCATGTCACAACGTACAATTCCACCAAAAATATTGATTAACACGCCTTTGACTGAGTGATCTGCCAAAATAATTTTAAAGGCTTCAATCACACGCTCTTTGGTTGCACCACCACCTACATCTAAGAAGTTCGCAGGCTGGCCACCATACAACTTAATAATATCCATCGTTGCCATTGCCAAGCCCGCACCATTGACCATACAGCCAATGTTGCCTTCCAAAGCTACATAGTTCAGGTCAAATTCTGAAGCACGCAATTCACGCTCATTTTCTTGTGACTTATCTCGCAGCGCCAATACCTCAGGTAAACGGTACAACGCATTAGAGTCAATTCCGACTTTAGCATCGACACATAAAATCTCACCATTTTCGCGCACTGAAAGTGGATTAATTTCAAACAATGCAAAATCATTATCAATAAATGCCTGATAAGCCGCAGTCATAATTTTTACAAACTGAGTGATTTGGCTATCTTTTAGTTTTAAGGCGAAAGCAACTTCTCGCGCCTGAAATGGCAATAACCCCACCAATGGATCGACTTCTACTTTAATAATTTTTTCAGGGGTTTCTTCTGCGACTTTTTCAATTTCAACCCCACCTTCGGTAGATGCCATAAAGGTGACACGACGGCTAGAACGATCTACCACTGCACCCAAATACAGTTCACGCTCTACAGGATAGACATCTTCTGCAACCAAAATACTGTTTACCGGCTGACCATAAGCATCAGTTTGATAAGTGACCAAGCGTGTACCAATAATTTCATTGGCATAGTCTGCAGCTTCCTGTGCAGATTTCACCACTTTTACACCACCCGCTTTACCGCGACCACCTGCATGCACCTGAGCTTTCATCACCGCAAATTTACCGCCCAGTTGCTCGAAAGCTTGCACGGCTTCTACGGCTGTAGTTGCCAAAATGCCTTCTTGTACTGGCATACCATATTTTTTTAATAGCGCTTTTGCTTGATACTCATGTAGATTCATTGACTAACCTTTTACTACTTCTTTTATTCAGTTATCACCACTAATATCAAACCGAAGTTTTAATATTGCTTTCCTTGTGTGGTGTTTTTCCTATGCTCTTTACTTTTAGATGATTATTCCCATAAATACAACCATCAAATGCAAAAAGAGCGGCCTAAGCCGCTCTTTTTAGTTTTATTTGCGTTTACGCTGAATCGCGTGAATCGCACGCCCATCTACAGCTAAAGCGGCTTCATGCACCACTTCAGAGAAGGTTGGGTGACCAAATGTCATTAATTGTAAATCTTCAACTGAAGATACAAACTCAAGTGCAATCATACCTTGGTGAACGATGTCAGACGCAGCAGGGCCAATCACGTGCATACCCAATAAACGATCTGTTTTTGCATCTGCAACAAACTTCACGAAACCAGCACCTTCGCCTGCAGCTAAAGCACGACCATTTACCGCGAAACCGAATTGACCAGTTTTCACTTCGTGGCCTTTTTCTTTCGCTTGCTCTTCAGTTAAACCAACCCACGCCGCTTCAGGGTGTGTGTAGATTACTGAAATGATTGTGTCATAGTTAACTTGTGCAGCATGACCGTGAATACGTTCAACTGCCATTACGCCTTCTTCCATTGCTTTGTGTGCAAGCATTGGACCACGTACCAAGTCACCAATTGCATATACACCTTCAACAGAAGTTGCACACCAATCGTTTACTTCAACTAAGCCACGTTCAGTCAGTTTAATACCGCAGTCATCTGCCAATAAACCTTCAGCATAAGCACGACGACCTACACAAACGATCAATTTATCGAAAGTTTGTTCTTTTTCTTCGCCGCCTTGGGTATATTTAACAGTCACTTCACGACCATTAACTTCAGTACCTGAAACTTTCGCACCGATACGGATATCCATACCTTGCTTAGTCAATAGTTTCTGGTAGTCTTTTGCCAAAGCTTTGTCAGCCATTGGTAAGAATGCATCCATTGCTTCAAATACAACAACTTCTGCACCTAGACGACGCCATACTGAACCAAGTTCAAGACCAATTACGCCTGCACCAATCACACCTAAACGCTTAGGCACTTCTGGGAATTCTAATGCACCAGTAGAATCAACAATAATGTCTTGATCTACAGGAGCAACAGGAATATTTACAGGAACTGAACCAGTCGCAAGAATCACATACTTAGGCTCTAAAACTTGAGTTTCGCCTTCATGAGAAACGAACTCAACTTTTTTACCTGCAAGCAATTTACCCGTACCTTTTAACCACTCAACACCGTTACCTTTTAATAACTGATCAATACCGCCAGTTAATTGGTCAACGATTTTGTCTTTACGTGCTAATAGCTTCGCAAGGTCAAACTGTACTTCACCTGTAGTGATACCATGATCAGCCAAGTGATGAACCGTATCTTCATAACGATGTGAAGAATCGAGTAATGCTTTAGATGGGATACAACCCACGTTTAAGCATGTACCACCCAAAGATGGTTTACCTTTGTGAATACGTTTTTCGATACACGCAACTTTAAAGCCAAGTTGAGCCGCACGAATTGCCGCTTCATAACCACCTGGGCCACCGCCAATAACAACAAGATCAAATTGTTGAGACATTTTTATCTCCAAAAATGGGCTTAGAGGATCGCTCCAAGCCCACTGATTTATTCTTTAGAATTAAAGGTCAAGGATGAGTTTAGCTGGCTCTTCTAACAATTCTTTGATTGTTACAAGGAAACCTACAGCTTCTTTACCATCAATTAAACGGTGGTCATAAGAAAGCGCTAAGTACATCATTGGCAAGATTTCAACTTGACCATTTACCGCCATAGGACGCTCTTGGATTTTGTGCATGCCCAAAATTGCAGTTTGTGGCGTGTTTAGAATTGGTGTAGATAACAATGAACCGAAAGTACCACCGTTAGTAATGGTGAATGTACCGCCAGTCATATCTTCAATACCTAGCTTACCGTCACGTGCTTTATAAGCATAGTCACGAATACCGTTTTCTACTTCAGCGTAGTTCATGCGGTCTGTATCACGTAATACAGGAACCACTAAACCACGGTCAGAAGAAACCGCAACACCGATGTCGTAGTAACCGTGATATACGATGTCTTCGCCATCAATAGAAGCGTTTACTGCTGGGTAACGTTTCAATGCTTCAGTTGCAGCTTTCACGAAGAAAGACATAAAGCCTAAACGTGCACCATGACGTTTTTCAAATGCGTCTTTGTATTGTGCACGCATTTCCATGATTGGCTTCATGTTCACTTCGTTGAATGTTGTCAACATTGCAGTTTCTTGAGTCGCTGCAAGTAAACGCTCTGCAACACGCTTACGTAAACGTGTCATAGGAACACGTTTCTCGATACGCTCACCTACCGCAACGCTTAATGGCGCAGCTGCAGCAGCAGGTTTAGCTTGATGATTTGCAACATCTTCTTTAGTGATACGACCACCACGACCTGTACCAGAAACGTCTGCAGCATTGATACCTGTTTCAGTCAACGCTTTACGTACTGCTGGTGCTTGGTCAGCAACTGGTTGTGCACGCTCAACAACTGGCGCAGCGCCTGCTTCAGTTTTCGCCGCAGCTTGCTCTACTTGTGCTTCAGACTGAACTGCTTGAGTTTGAGCAGCGCCAGAAACAGCACCCGCTTCAAATTGAGCAATTACTTCGTCAGAAAGAACTGTATCGCCTTCGTTTTTGATGATTGCAGAGATTGTGCCATCAGCAGGAGCGACTACTTCCAAAACAACTTTATCGGTTTCAATATCACAGATCACTTCATCACGTGAAACTGCTTCACCTGGTTGTTTGTGCCAAGTTGCAATCGTACCGTCTGCAACTGACTCTGGAAATACCGGTGCTTTAATTTCGGTTGCCATTACTTCGAATCTCCTGTTATTCAGCTACGATCGCAAGCGCGTCATTGATGAGCTGAGCTTGTTGTTTTGCATGCAAATATGGTGAACCACACGCTGGTGCTGCAGATGCTTCACGACCCGCATAACTAATGCGAATCTGTTTACCAGTTTTCATTACGTCATCATATAAACGTGGCGCGATGAATAACCAAGCACCTTGGTTCTTCGGCTCTTCTTGAGTCCAAACTAATTCTTTTACGTTTAGATAAGAAGCAAGAACTTCAGCAAGACGTTGTTCTGGATATGGGTACAACTGTTCAATACGAACAATTGCAGTATTGTTCAATTCTAATTCACGACGCTTTTCAAGCAAGTCGTAATACACTTTACCACCACACAATACCAAACGCGTCACGTCTGATTTGTTGATGTTGTCAATTTCATCAATCACAGTCTGGAATGTACCAGTTGCAAGCTCATCAAGGTTAGATACTGCTAACTTGTGACGAAGTAAAGACTTCGGCGACATGATGATCATTGGCTTACGGATTGGACGAATCGCCTGACGACGTAAAGCGTGGAAAATCTGTGCAGGTGTTGTTGGTGTCATCACTTGCATGTTTTCTTCCGCACAAAGCTGTAAGAAACGCTCTAAACGTGCAGATGAGTGCTCAGGACCTTGACCTTCAAAACCGTGTGGAAGAAGCATCGTTAAACCACATACACGCTCCCATTTGGTTTCGCCAGATGAGATGAACTGGTCAATCACCACTTGAGCACAGTTTGCGAAGTCACCAAATTGTGCTTCCCAAATGATCAAGCTCTTTGGAAGTGTCGTTGCATAACCATATTCGAATGCCAATACTGCCATTTCAGACAATAATGAGTCGTAGATTGCAACGCGTGGTTGGTTCTCTTTGATGTGGCAAAGTGGAATATAAGTTTTACCATCGACTTGGTTATGCAGTTTTGCATGACGGTGCGAGAAAGTACCACGACCAACGTCTTCACCAGTCAAACGAACAAGGTAACCCTCATCCAACAAAGATGCGTAAGCTAAAGTTTCAGCTGCACCCCAGTTTAGTGGCATTTCACCTGTTTGCATTTTCAAGCGATCGTCAATCACTTTGGCAACTTGGCGCTGCATCACGAAACCTTCTGGAAGTTTACGCATGGTTTGACCAAGTTCTTTCAAACGCTCGATAGGGAAAGTTGTATCCCAAACGTCTGTATAGTCGTGACCCAAGTATGGCGACCAATCTACAAACATTTTAGTATTTGGCTCAAGTACCAATGCGTTCGCAACGTGATTACCCGCTTCTAAATCTGCGCGGTAATCTTCAATCATTTGATCTGCTGCTGCACGATCCAACACACCTTCTTGCACCAATTGGTCAGCATACAAAGTACGTGTAGTGGTCTTTTTGTTGATCACTTGATACATCATTGGCTGAGTTGCTGCAGGTTCATCCGCTTCGTTGTGACCACGACGACGGTAGCAGAACAAATCAATCACAACGTCTTTACGGAATGTATGACGGAAATCGTGTGCCAATTGAGATACAAAAATCACCGCTTCAGGATCATCGCCATTCACGTGGAAAATTGGCGCCTGAATCATTTTTGCAATGTCAGTACAGTATTCAGTAGAACGTGCGTCACGTGGGTCAGATGTTGTGAAACCAACTTGGTTGTTAATCACAATGTGAACTGTACCACCTACGGTATAACCGCGAGTTTGTGACATTTGGAAGGTTTCTTGGTTAACACCTTGACCTGCAAATGCGGCATCACCGTGAACGATTAATGGCAATACATCATCACCACCAATGTCTTTACGACGTACTTGGCGCGCACGTACAGAACCTTCAACCACAGGTCCAACAATTTCTAAGTGCGATGGGTTAAACGCAAGTGCCAAGTGCACTTCACCACCCGGAGTCATCACGTTAGATGAGAAACCTTGGTGATATTTTACGTCGCCAGAACCTTTTTTATGCAAGCTCTTACCTTCGAACTCACCAAATAGGTCTGCAGGGTTTTTACCCATGATGTTCACAAGCAGGTTCAAACGACCACGGTGTGGCATGCCAATCACGACTTCTTTACAGCCAACAGCACCCGCACGTTGAATGATTTCATTCACCATAGGGATAAATGATTCACCGCCTTCTACACCAAAGCGTTTCGCACCAACGTATTTATTACCTAGATATTTTTCTAGACCCTCAGCTGCTGTTAAGCGTTCAAGAACGTGTTTCTTTTGATCTGCAGTAAATGTGAACTTACCACGTGCGCTTTCTAAGCGTTGTTGAATCCAGCGTCTTTCTTTGGTATCAACAATGTGCATGTATTCTGCACCAATTGAACCGCAGTAGATCGCCTGCATGGCATCAACCATTTCGCCTAGTGTTGCTTCAGACTTACCAATTTCCAAATTACCTGTATGGAAAACAGTATCTAAATCAGACTTGGTTAAACCATGTGCAGCAAGATCAAGATCTGGCACGTCTTCACGTTTTGCCAAACCTAGTGGATCTAATTTTGCTTTTTGGTGACCACGGTTACGGTAAGCAGCAATCAGTTGCAACACGCCAATTTGACGTTGTTCATGTTCAGAACTCACTGAACCTTGAACAATGGCTTGAACGCGATTTGAATTACGACCTAATAAAAGGAATTGCTCACGTACATTACTGTGTGGTTGATCACCCTTCGGGAATTTATCGAAATATTCGCGCCAATCAGCACCGACTGATTCCGGTGACGTCAAATAATGCTCGTAAAGTTCTTCAATATACGCTGCACTATCAGCGGAAAGTTCAGTGTCAAGACGCAGTGCGTCAGCAACTTCTTGCATTTGTGGACCCATTTCCTATTGCAAAAACATTTTCCAGGATGCTTTTTAAGCAAAACCCATGATTGATAATGTCAAATTGGTAACATGACATTAGTCCCCAGTTGACATATGTCATGAGGCGTTATCACTACATTAGGAAAACCCAATGTCATTTATGAATCATAACGCCCTCATTGGCATCATCACTCATTTATATACTCGACCCAAGCCGAGCAATTTTTTGCAAAATCGTTTTAGAAAAAATAAGTGCTCAGTCTTAGCTTTTCTAATACGACTTTTCTGCAATAGTCCTGATTTAATAACACATCATTTGCACTTAAAGTGTTGATAAAATGTACGAAAATTCAACATTTTTCAGATATAGTCATTTGTTAATCGTAACATGATCTCAGAAATGCAATTGATTTTTTTGACACATACCTCCTATAAATTGGCGAAATACACTGATTCTATTTTCATCTAACATATGGTGCTTTATTTAAAAAACAGATGCAATTTAGACCAAAGTCCAACACCGCTATTTCAGATAAAATAAAAGAGAGCACATCTCTCAATCTGCCCTCTCACTTACACGTTACATGATAACATCTAAAAATAAATATTGCAGCTAAACTTGGCATTTGCCCATGCTTTACAACAAAATAGCAGCACTGGATTACAATTGTGTGCAACTTTAGTCGGCTAAATGCTGTTTTTGTCTATTTATCCAACAGTTATACCTAAAAAATATCAAATACTCACTTTTTAATCACTTCTTTGCATGCAACATTTTTCATTTATGTACTCATCAAAAACAAGCAACTTATCACACGACTTTTATCGTAATTTTGGCACAAAAAAAAGCACACCTAGGTGTGCTTTTTTCAACTGATCACGCAGTCTATTAGCCAGCCATATCTAAAAGCATGTTACGGATGTGACCGATTGCTTTAGTTGGGTTCAAGCCTTTAGGACATACAGATACACAGTTCATAATACCTTTACAACGGAACAAAGAGAATGGATCGTCAAGACGAGCCAAACGCTCTTGAGTTGCAGTATCACGCGAATCGATAATGAAACGATATGCATTCAACAACGCTGAAGGACCCAAGAACTTGTCTGGGTTCCACCAGAATGATGGGCATGAAGTTGAACAACATGCACAAAGAATACATTCATACAAACCATCAAGATGCTCACGCTCTTCTTGAGATTGTAAACGCTCTTTTGGTGGCGCAGGTTGGTTGTTGATCAAGAACGGATGAATCTTGTTATACTGATCGTAGAACTGATTCATGTCTACAACCAAGTCTTTAATTACAGGAAGACCCGGAAGTGGACGAATTGTGATCACTTCTGGTAAATCGTTTAGGTTCCAAAGACACGCTAAACCGTTTTTACCATTGATGTTTACACCATCAGAACCACAAATACCTTCACGACATGAACGACGGAATGTCAAAGATTCGTCTTGTACTTTCAATTCAAGAAGTGCATCAAGCAACATACGGTGCTTATCAGTCAATTCAAGCTTAAAAGTTTGCATGTACGGTGCTTTATCCTTATCAGGATCGTAGCGGTAGATATTAAATGTACGAGTACCTCTACTCATCTTACTTCTCCCAATTAGAATGTACGTGGTTTAGGTGGAATAGCAGCTACAGTAAGCGGCTTGTAACGTACTGGTTTGTACTCAAGACGGTTATCTGTAGAGAACCATAAAGTATGCTTCATCCACTCATCATCACGACGACCATAAGAATAAGTTGGGTGATCTGGTGGTAACTCAAAGTCTACAACCGTATGCGCACCACGACATTCTTTACGTGCAGCAGCTGAGATTAGTGTCGCTTTAGCAACTTCATACAAGTTTTCAACTTCTAATGCTTCTACACGTGCAGTGTTGAATACTTTAGATTTGTCTTTCAAATGAATGTTGCGAACACGTGGCTCAAGCGCAAGAATTTGTTTCACACCTTCATCAAGCAATGCTGAAGTACGGAATACACCTGCGTGGTCTTGAACGATGTTACGAATTGCATCAGCAACTTCTTGAGCGTTTTCACCTGAAGTCGATTCGTCAAGTTTACGAATACGGTTCACAGTATTTTCAAGTACAGTTGTTGGAAGTGGTTCGTACTCACCATCATGTTGCTTAGTCACATACTCAATGATGTGTTGACCAGCAGCCTTACCAAATACAACCAAGTCAAGCAATGAGTTTGTACCTAAACGGTTTGCACCGTGTACAGATACACATGAACACTCACCAATTGCATAGAAACCTTTTACTGGTTTAGCAAAGTCACGGTCACCCGCGTTGGTTGTATATGTATCAGTTTCTGCGTTGTAGTTCGCAACCAACTCTTGAGTTTCACGGCTTTCTGGAACAACCACTTGACCATGAATATTGGTTGGAATACCACCCATTTGGTAATGGATTGTAGGCACAACAGGAATTGGCTCTTTAGTACAGTCAACGTTCGCGAATTTCTTACCAATCTCAAATACAGATGGAAGACGCTTCATGATTGTGTCTGCACCTAAGTGCGTCATATCAAGCAAGATGTAGTCTTTGTTTGGACCACAACCACGACCTTCTTTAATTTCTTGGTCCATAGAACGTGATACGAAGTCACGTGGCGCCAAGTCTTTCAAAGTTGGTGCATAACGCTCCATGAACGGTTCGCCTGAATCGTTACGAAGGATACCACCCTCACCACGACAGCCTTCCGTTAACAATACGCCCGCGCCCGCAACACCTGTTGGGTGGAACTGCCAGAATTCCATATCTTGTAATGGAATACCTGCACGCGCAGCCATACCAAGACCGTCACCAGTGTTGATATATGCGTTTGTAGATGCACGGTACACACGACCTGCACCACCTGTAGCAAACAATGTCGCTTTCGCTTGGAATACTGCGATTTTACCTGTTTCTTGGTCAATTGCAGTCACACCTAGTACATCGCCAGCTTCGTTACGGATCAAATCAAGAGCAATCCATTCTACGAAGAATTGAGTACCCATTTTCACGTTGCTTTGATAAAGCGTGTGAAGAAGTGCGTGACCTGTACGGTCAGCTGCAGCACATGCACGTGGAACTGCTTTTTCACCGTAGTTTGCAGAGTGACCACCGAATGGACGTTGGTAAATTGTACCGTCTGCGTTACGGTCAAATGGCATACCCAAGTGTTCTAATTCATAAACCACTTGTGGCGCTTCACGCGTCATGAATTCAATCGCGTCTTGGTCGCCCAACCAGTCAGAACCTTTTACCGTGTCGTAAAAGTGGTAGTGCCAGTTATCTTCTTGCATGTTACCAAGAGATGCACCAATACCACCCTGCGCTGCAACAGTGTGTGAGCGTGTAGGGAATACTTTAGTCAATACCGCAACTTTCAAACCTGCTTGAGCAAGTTGGTAAGATGCACGCATACCTGAACCACCACCACCAACAATGACTGCGTCAAAGAATTGGTGTGGAATATTTGTATAATCTTCTTTAGGGTTAATCGCGCCCATGATATTTTCCTATCAATTCGCCCAGAAAATCTGGATTGCCCAGATTGCGTATGCAAAAACAGCAATAATCACTGCTGAAGTCAGCACTAGGCGTAAACCTGAAGCTGAAGGACCCATTTGACGAGTAGTCACATAGTCAGTGAATACTTGCCACATACCGATCCAAGCATGTGCAACAAGAGATAAGACTGCCAATAAAGACATAATCTTCATTGGTAATGTCATCATAAAGCCGTACCACTGTTCAAAGTTGAATCCACCGTTAAGAAGAATCCAACCAAATACCACAACGGTATAAACAGCAAGAACAACAGCACTAATACGTTGGATAAACCAATCGCGAGAACCTGAACCCGTTAAACCTGTAGCACTTTTCATTAGATTACAATCCATACAAATGCTGCAACGATACCGATAGCAGACAAGATCAATGAAATAGTAGCTGCAATGCGACCACTTTGCAGTTCTTCTGCAAAACCAAGGTCAGCAAGTAAGTGCTTAACACCAGCAATGAAGTGATAGATTAAGCCGGCTACAAATACCCATACGATAAAGCGCACAAAGAAACCGTTAAAAATTTCTTGAACTTGAGCAAAACCTTCAGGTGAAGACAAAGACTTGTCTAACAACCATAAAAGTACTGGTACGAGTAAAAATACGATGACACCAGAAAGACGGTGTAGAATTGATGCAATAGCCACGGGCGATTTTAAGTTTACTTCTAAAACTTGACCCATGGACAAATTGACAGGTCTGTTGCTTTTCACAGCGGGCATCCTGTAAGTAAAAACTCCATCCGGAGTTTGTTGGAATAAATTCGAAGGAAAGCTGGCATTGTTAGGCAAATTCATGCCTAACCTTAAAACGACACTGAATTATAAAACGTCAACTGTTAAAATACAAACAACTCTACTCGGCTTTTTGGCTAAAAAACCCTTAAATAAGAATCATTAACAAGTATAAAGACAAACCAATTACCATCCACAACCACACAATCAAACATAAATCTATGTTTTTAAATAAATTATTAAAGTGAAAACTCTTGATGACACAATCAGTGGCTTTAGAATATTTAGACTAAAGATAAATTTGTACTTTGTTTTTCAGATGTTCTTCGGGTTTTCACATACTTATATATAAGTAGCAGCACTATATATGTGTGTACTCCACTGTTTGCAGCAATTTACAACCACAACACAAGACTCTTAGATCCAGACAGCCCATCACTTTGCTTTGGTCAAGGTACACCTGATCATGGATTAAACTTTAATGTCGGCACATACCTCAATCTATTTATACAACTTATATTTACTTTAAACACCACACCTAAATAAATATTAAAAATGATAATCATCATGCGAATGAATGACTTATCCAGTATTTTTTGTATCTGTATGGATAAATAACCGCGCTTTATTCACAAAGATTTCATCATTTCCCACTCAAAATATGATGGGTTATGGCTATTTTCAGGAGTTTAATCAGTCATTTTTTGATCAATCAATATCGAATTTAAATACCAGACTTACTGCCTATTACAAACAATCTGACCACCCTACCATGTATGTAAAAACGTGTAAGTTATGAGAATTAGATAAATTTAAGTATTGGACTGAATCCTGCTAAAGAAATAGCACATCAAAACTAGTATTTAAAATTGCTTACAATTAATCCGTATTGATGATTTTTTTCTGCACATCCGACAAATTTTGACTTATGATACGGCGGCTGTGCTGTGATTTTATTGATTTTTTTACTGGAATTTTTTCGGCTTTTTCTATAAACAGTCGTCTGCTTAATCCATAAGTATAATTGACAAAATTTCAGTACTCTCTAATCTTAGAGCTAATTTTTAATCCGTCTGACTTGCGCATTAAAAGATTGATACTTCGAGTCAGATCAACATTCACCAGGACAGGAGATCTATTGAATGTCTGAAGCAACTGGCAAAAAAGCCGTATTACAGCTTGATGGAAAAGAAATTGAATTACCAATTTACAGCGGCACATTAGGCCCAGATGTAATTGACGTTAAGGATGTGTTGGCGGCAGGTCACTTTACTTTTGATCCTGGTTTTATGGCAACAGCGTCTTGCGAGTCTAAAATTACGTTCATTGATGGTAACAAAGGTATTCTTTTACACCGTGGTTACCCAATTGACCAATTAGCGACTAAAGCTGACTACTTAGAAACTTGCTACTTATTATTAAATGGCGAGCTTCCAACTGCAGAACAAAAAGCTGATTTTGACGCTAAAGTTCGTAACCACACTATGGTTCACGACCAAGTAAAACGTTTCTATAACGGTTTCCGTCGTGACGCTCACCCTATGGCAATCATGGTAGGTGTTGTTGGTGCGTTATCTGCGTTCTATCACAACAACTTAGACATCGAAGATGTTAACCACCGTGAAATCACAGCGATTCGTTTAATCGCGAAGATTCCTACTTTAGCGGCTTGGAGCTACAAGTACACTGTTGGTCAACCATTTGTTTACCCACGTAACGACTTAAGCTACGCAGAAAACTTCTTGTACATGATGTTTGCTACACCAGCAGACCGTGATTACAAAGTAAACCCTGTTCACGCTCGCGCAATGGATCGTATTTTCACGCTTCACGCTGACCACGAACAAAACGCGTCTACTTCAACTGTACGTTTAGCTGGTTCTACTGGCGCTAACCCATACGCATGTATCTCTGCAGGTATTTCTGCACTTTGGGGTCCTGCTCACGGTGGTGCGAACGAAGCTGTTCTTAAGATGCTTGATGAAATCGGCTCTGTAGAACACGTTGCTGAGTTCATGGAAAAAGTGAAGACTAAAGAAGTTAAACTTATGGGCTTTGGTCACCGCGTTTATAAAAACCATGACCCACGTGCAACTGTAATGAAGCAAACTTGTGACGAAGTACTTAACGACTTAGGTATCAACGATCCACAACTCGCTCTTGCAATGGAACTTGAGCGTATTGCGTTATCTGATGAATACTTCATCAAGCGTAACTTATACCCTAACGTAGACTTCTACTCAGGTATCATCCTTAAAGCGATTGGTATCCCAACAGAAATGTTTACTGTAATTTTCGCACTTGCACGTACAGTTGGTTGGATCAGCCACTGGTTAGAAATGCACAGCGGTCCTTACAAAATCGGTCGTCCTCGTCAGCTTTACACTGGCCACACTCAACGCGACATCAACCGTTAATTCGGTCTGCGTTGTAGCGTGTAAAACGACACGACAAAAAAACCACCTTCGGGTGGTTTTTTTATTGCTTTTATTTAGCTCACCAAACTCATTTCTGTTTGGTTTGTCCTAAACCACAACCAAAACGTAAAATAAAATTTAGATCATTGCGGATTTAGGCTATATTTTTGATGTCTGCCACTTACGACTCATTTCCATGCTACAACTGCATTTATTCATTCTCAGCTTATTGATGCGACTGCTCAAACTAGATCAGTTTAGATGTCGAAGCCTAACTGCAATGGAAATACAGTTGTGCCAATCTGTGTTTGGCAATCTGATTGACTACAGCCAAGTCAAAGTCATGAACCATCCTTATTTGCCTTGGCAGCCACAGCACATTTTTATGGCCCCCTGTGGCTATATTCATGTGCGTAATCGGCATTATCTAGCCGACTACAGCCAAGCACACCGTGGCTATCAAGCGATCTTTATTCATGAGATGGCGCACATTTTACAGCATCAACATCACATCAATGTCTTACTGCGTGGTGCGGTATTGCAAACCGCGTATTTTTTGAGTTTTAAGCGTTACAATCCATATCATTATCGCTTAATTGAAGCGAAACCTTTTTTTGCTTACAACATTGAGCAACAAGGTGAAATTGCCAAAGATATTTTTCTTAAAAAAATAGACAATATTATTTTAAACAGCCCGCACCGCTCGACTTAGCTCACTCATCTTGGTACATGCTTATTTCACGAAAAACACATGCATCATACAACCTAAAAATATAATGCTTTTCAAATAAATAGCATAAAAATTCTGTCACATTTCAATGATATTCTTGCAGACAAGACAATAAAGTGTATTCGATGCTAGCATCTATTCTAAATTAAGATAAAATAGCAAAAGTCTCCATTTTTGCACTGCAAAATAAGATCTTTATCTGTTAGATAATAAATGGTTTTTATTTGTGCCTTTCGGCAGTCGTTTAATCCACAATACACTACGCTGAAATTTTTATAACAATAATCATCAGCCACTTACGTGTATTCTACACCTATAGGAATAGGACTTAATTTAAATGAAATCTTTTAAAATTGCCCTTGCACAGTTCTCTCCACACATTGGCAATCTCGAAGCAAACGCGCAAAAAATGCTTGAACAAGCAAATGAAGCGAAAAAACAACATGCAGATTTGATTATTTTTCCTGAACTTTCAATTTTGGGCTACCCTGCAGAAGATTTATTACTGCGCCCAAGCTTGAATCAACGCACACAACAAGCATTTGAACAATTACGTGAAATTAAAGATATTGTTTTAGTTTTCGGCTTTGTCAATGAAACTGAAGATGGTCAGCGCTTTAACTCGGCTGCCGTCATGAAAGATGGCAACATCTTAGGTATTTACAACAAGCAAAATTTACCAAATTATGCTGTATTTGATGAAAAACGCTATTTTGATGAAGGTCATCAACACTTAGTTTTTGAATACCTTGGTCATAAATTTGGCGTTTTGATTTGCGAAGATTTATGGTCTTTGCCAACCGTGCAGCAATTGGCACAGTTGAATGTAGAAACTGCATTGGTCTTGAACGCATCGCCTTATGAAGTGGGTAAACCGCAGCATCGTGTACAGACCATGACCGAACTGGCAAAACAATTACATCTCAATGTGGTGTATGTAAACCAAGTTGGCGGTCAAGATGATTTAATCTTCGATGGTACGAGCTTTGTGATTAACCAAGCAGGCAATGTTGCATTACAAGCCCCAACCTACCAAGAAGGTTTATTCTACGCAGAATATGACGCTGCACAGAAGCACTTTAAAACTGCCGAAATTAGCCCAGCTTTAGACACCCTTGCAGAAATCTATCAAGGTTTAGTGCTCGCAACCCGTGACTACGTGCAACGCTCTGGCTTCCCTGGTGTAATTCTTGGCTTGTCGGGCGGAATTGATTCAGCGCTCACTCTTGCTATTGCGGTTGATGCAATTGGTGCAGATAAGGTACAAGCGGTAATGATGCCGTACACTTATACCGCGCAAATTAGTGTGGAAGATGCTGCAGAGCAAGCCAAAACTTTAGGCGTGACTTTTGGTATTGCCGAAATTCATCCGATCGTAAATAGCTTTATGCAAACGCTGTATCCTTTCTTTGGTAACAGCCCTAGCGATACCACAGAAGAAAATCTACAAGCCCGTGCCCGCGGCACAATCTTAATGGGTCTGTCGAATAAGTTTGGTAACCTCGTGCTTTCTACAGGTAACAAATCTGAGTTAGCAGTTGGCTATTGCACGCTTTATGGCGATATGGTCGGTGGTTATGCGGTACTCAAAGATGTGTACAAAACCATTGTGTTTGAACTGGCTAAATACCGTAACAGTATTGCCGATACTCCTGTGATTCCTGAGCGTGTGATCACGCGCCCACCTTCAGCAGAATTACGTCCTGACCAAAAAGACCAAGATTCTTTACCACCATACGAAGTGCTCGATGCGATTTTGTATGCGTATATTGAAGAAGATCAGAGCCAAGAAGACATCATTAGCAAAGGCTTTGAACGCGCGATGGTCGAGAAAGTCATTCAATTGGTTGATCGCAACGAGTACAAGCGTCGCCAAGGTGCATTAGGACCACGTATTAGTTCACGCGCTTTTGGTCGTGAACGTCGCTATCCGCTCGTTAATGGTTGGAAAGCAGGGATTTAACGCTAAAGCATTGCTTAAACAAAGATATAAAAAACCAAGCTACGGCTTGGTTTTTTTGTACCTGCCATTAAACCAATGCTGCAAAAAGTAGCCTAAAATTTTGACATAAAAAAAGACCAAGCTGAGAGCTTAGTCTATAAAAATGGTGGCTATGACGGGACTTGAACCTGTGACCCCCGCATTATGAGTGCGGTGCTCTAACCAACTGAGCTACATAGCCATAAACTGTGTGCGCATTATCTAAACTTAGCCCTGCATCGTCAAGTATTTTAATTTACAAACGCTCACAGTTTAAGCAAAAACAGTGCAATTTGTTTAATTTTAATCAAATTACTATTTTCTTACGGAGATTCTTAAATATTTGCAGCAAAATCTATATCAAGTCACACAGAAAAAAGAGAATAAATTCAACCATGATCTTGAAGTCTATAATACTGAATAGCCTTGTTGTTGGCTTAAGTTCCTGCGCTTTGGTTTCACCTATTTTTGTAGATTACAACGGTGTACGGCGTGATGTTGCGCAATTTATTAATTCTAAAATGAGTTATAGCATCGCAGACCGACGTGTCTTGGTTGCTTATGCCAAAGGGCAGCAAAAGATTTTAACGGCACATCAACTCAATGCTGCAGCGCAGCAACAACTGGCTTATGAGCGTGCTGTAGGGCGTTATTGTGCATCACAACACATTTCGCTAAAAAAATTAAATCAGGTCGATGCCAAAATTTTTGCTCACTCTGATCAACAAGCCAATTGGCAACAGATTCAAAACCTACAAATGCAGATTCAACTGGATACAGCTCAAATAGATTGCACAGACAAATTTTAAACAAAAAAAAGACCACGTTAGTGAACGTGGTCTGAAAAATGGTGGCTATGACGGGACTTGAACCTGTGACCCCCGCATTATGAGTGCGGTGCTCTAACCAACTGAGCTACATAGCCAAAAACTGTGCGCGCATTATCTGCTGTAATCTAGGTAACGTCAAGCCTTATCACGCATCAATTGCTTAAAATTTGGTGAAGTGAACCGATAAGCCGGGTTCTGTCGAGAACGATCATTCCTCTAGGCGTACAATCACTCATACGCTCAAGCGACCTACCCGAATCCAGTACGGGCCGTACCTCAGGATTCCTATTTGGTCTTGCTTCTGGTGGGGTTTACCATGCCATGAACTGTTACCAGCCATGCGGTGCGCTCTTACCGCACCCTTTCACCCTTACCTTCAATTTCTTCCGAAAAAGAAACCATACGAAGGCGGTCTACTCTCTGCTGCACTTTCCGTCGGCTCACGCCGCCCAGGCGTTACCTGGCACCCTGCCCTATGAAGCCCGGACTTTCCTCCCCTGTTTCAGTCACGGAGACCTCCACAGCAGCGATCGTCTGGTTCACTTCGAAGGCGCATCTTAGCAAAATTATAAGTTAATTGCTTGCGCTTTTTTGAGCAATCAGTTTTTTATATTTTTCCAGCAATTGTTCCTGTGTTTCTACATGCTCTGGATCGAGCGGAATACAATCGACTGGGCAAAATAACTGACACTGCGGCTGCTCGTGATGTCCTACACATTCAGTACATAATGCTGGATTAATCTCATAAATCAGCTCACCCATATAAATTGCCTCATTTGGGCATACAGGTTCACAGACATCACAGTTAATACATTCATCGGTAATATATAAAGACACGCTACCAACCTTGTCGTAATTTACGCTCAAAGGCTTCGACCACAACAGGTGCAACAAATTTAGTCACATCACCTTTTAAGCGTGCAATTTCACGAACTAATGTAGAAGAAATAAATGAATATTGCTCTGAAGGAGTCAGAAATACCGCTTCATATTTCGCATCTAATTGACGGTTCATATTTGCCAACTGAAATTCGTATTCAAAATCTGAAACAGCACGCAAACCACGCAAAACTGCAGTCGCATTTTGCTCACGGAAAAAATTAACCAATAAACCATCAAATCCGACAAATTCAACATTAGGCAAATGCTTTAAAGATGCCTGTGCCAATTCCACACGTTCTTCCAAAGTAAAAATTGGATTTTTATGATGTCCAATGGCAATTGCGACCACGACTTCATCAAACATTTTTGCAGCACGTGTCACCAAGTCAATATGACCATTAGTAATCGGGTCAAAGGTGCCCGGATAAATTACGCGAGTTTTAGACATCCATTATGCTCTAGTTGGTTTTGTCAAAGTTAGTTTAACAAATACAAAAAATTTTAGTGAACTAAAGTCTACCAAATTATGAAATATCAAAGCAGTTTAGCCAACAGTTGTGATGATTTTGATTTGTCAGCAAGCCTTGGTTTGAGGCACAATAGTCATAAGTTTGGAAGTAATTGAATATGGCGAAGCTAACTGTAGTTAAAAAAAATACGGGCGGAACAATTGCACAGAATAAACGTGCACGCCACGATTATTTTATTGAAGAAAAATTTGAAGCAGGACTTTCTTTGCAAGGTTGGGAAGTCAAATCTTTGCGTGCAGGACGTATGACTATTACCGAAAGTTATATCCTGTTTCGTGACAATGAAGCCTTTTTATTTGGTGCACAAATTCAACCACTCTTGTCGGCTTCAACGCATGTAGTGCCTGAAGCGACCCGTACCCGCAAACTCTTACTTTCACGACGTGAAATTGAAAAGTTGATGGGTGCAGTCAATCAAAAAGGTTATTCTTGCGTACCTTTAGCATGTTATTGGAAAGGCCCTTTAGCGAAGCTTGAAATTGCTTTAGTGAAAGGTAAACAATTGCACGATAAACGCGCTTCTGAAAAAGACCGCGATTGGCAGCGTGATAAAGCACGTTTGATGCACAAATAATTTTGCACATTCCGCCCATAAAAAATGCTCGAGATCAACATCGAGCATTTTTTATGGAAGTTTTAAAACTAAAAATGCTTAGTCTTTAAGTTTTAATTCCACCAAATATTTACCAAATTTGACTGCAGTTTCCAAATCACCTTCGGGTGGCGTAACTTCAACACTGGCATTATCAGACTGCGTCATTAAACCCAAAAAGCTCGACATGCGGTTAATATCGTGTGGACTACGCCCTGTCGGCATAAACGGTAAACCTGACCACAACATGCCATGCTGCATCGCAAATAAATTAATTTGTTGCAGCACCGCCAGTTTATCGCCACTTAAACCACCGCCATTGGTAAAACCTGCCGCCAGTTTGCCCTGCCAAGTTCTGGCCAACCAACGCTTAGACGATTGCTCCATAAACTGTTTTAAAGCCGAAGTAATGCTGCCCATATAAGTTGGACAGCCCATAATGATAATATCGGCTTGATCTAGGCTATCCCATTCAATTTCAGCCACATCCATCAAAGTCACCTGAGCATCCATTTGCGCAGCACCTTGTGCAATATGCTGTGCCACCTTAGCAGTATGACCATAAGGACTGTGATAAACCACCGCCACACGAATAGCAGCGCAAGAAGATGTTGAATGAGTCACTGACATGAGAATGTTTAAAACCAAATAATTAAGTCAAGTTTAACACTAAGCCTGCATAAACACGAATGTTGCCATACGTCCTGTACGTGCTTGACGGCGGTAAGAATAGTAATCATCGGCTTGTTGATACGAGCACTGATCACCGCCCAAGACCGTTGTAACACCATGCTGCTGCAAAATAAAACGCGCGATCGCATACAAGTCAGCAAGATATTTACCTTGCTGCTGCCCTGCAATAAAAGCCGTGTCTAATTCAGGATATTTATCGCAAAATGCCTGTTTCACCTCAGCCCCAACTTCAAAACACGGCTGACTAATAGCCGCACCCAACCACGCCCATGTTGGAGCACTTTGCATTTCGACGATGGTGTTTTCGATAATACCGTTGGCAAGACCACGCCAGCCTGCATGCAGATTCGCAACCTCAGTGCCTTCGGCATTGCCCAAAACCACAGGTAAACAGTCTGCGGTCATCATCATTAAAGCATGCGCTTTACGCTGAGTGACCAAACCATCGCCTTCTAAAGCTTCACAAGTGATTTGCTCATTAATGGTCTGACACAACACGCTATGTGTTTGCGTCATCCACGTCATTTTATCGACCCCATATTCAGCAAACTCTGCCAGTAAACTCATACGATGCTGCTGCACACGCCATGCATCATCCTGCACATGCAGCGCCAGATTAAAACCAGATACATCGGCACAGTCTGTCGCTAAAGCTTGCACATGTTGTATGCGGGTTTGCCCAACATACACACCTGCAGGTAATCCTTGAACAAATTGCATAAATCTATCCTTAGTCGTTTTCTGGCATTGCCGTATCTGAGTTGATCTTGTTAATGCTGTCTATGCAACAATTAATAGGCAGCATTTTCACTGCGTAACACGTCTACCAATTGTTTAAAGTCTTCAGGCCACGGCGCTTCAAACATCATTTCTTCTTGAGTACGTGGATGCACCAAACCGAGTTTGACGGCATGTAAGGCCTGACGTTTAAAGTTACGCAAGGTATCGTTTAATAATGCCGATGCGCCTGCTGGCACACGTACACGTGGCGTATAAACAGGATCGCCAACCAAACCATAACCAATATAACTTAGATGCACACGAATTTGATGAGTACGTCCAGTTTCCAAACGCGCCTGAACACGAGTGAAATGCTGAAAGCGTTCTTTAACATTGTAATGTGTGACGGCGTCTTTGCCGCCCGGCAAAACAGCCATTTTCACTCGATCTACAGGATGGCGTTTAATCGGCTCATCGACAGTGCCTCCCGCAATCATGTTGCCGTACACCACCAAGTCGTATAAACGATAAACTGACTTTTTCGCCAGTTGCTTGGTCAAGGCAAACTGTGCTTCCAGATTTTTGGCAACCACCAGCAAACCCGAAGTATCTTTATCAATACGATGCACCAAACCTGCACGAGTTAACTCTGCCGATTTTGGATAATGATGCAGCAAGGCATTTACCAGAGTTCCAGAGCTATTTCCCGCCCCCGGATGCACCACCATGCCCACAGGTTTATTAATCACCATGATGTCATCATCTTCATAAATAATATCCAGTGGAATATCTTCAGGCAGGCTGCGGGTTTGCGCTTCAAGCTCGACTTCTAGGGTAAGAAGCTCATCACCTTCACACTTATATTTAGGTTTGACCGTGTTACCATTTACCAACAAATGACCGTCTTTGAGCCACTGTTTTAGCTTTTCACGTGAAAATTCACTCCAAATGATGGCTGCAACTTGGTCGATGCGTAGTCCTAAGTGGCTGTCATCCAATTGAAATTGCAACGATAAACGTGTTGCAGTTGAGTCTGAAGTATGGTTATCTGCATCCTCAGCATCTTCAAGTAAATTGAACTCAGTTTCAGGTAAATTGGAATGGGTAGATTGTGCTTGACTCATTTGCTCATTCAGACAAAAGTGGTTTAATAGCGCAATTGTAGCTCATTGCCCGTATTAACAGAGGAATTTTTATGTCGCTACCACGTTATAAAATAACAATGCTTGCTCTTTCACTCGGCGTTGCGTCTGCAATTGTGGGCTGTAGCAGCAATCCAAAAAAAGAAGTGGTCGATACTGGTCCGCAATCTAGCGAACAGGTTTATATTGAAAAAGCAGAAAA
This sequence comes from Acinetobacter sp. YH16051, assembly GCF_013417135.1. Classification (NCBI taxonomy): domain Bacteria; kingdom Pseudomonadati; phylum Pseudomonadota; class Gammaproteobacteria; order Moraxellales; family Moraxellaceae; genus Acinetobacter; species Acinetobacter sp. YH16051. Next base: position 55,974 of record NZ_VPEN01000005.1, read on the forward strand.
AGCACTGGATCGTGGTCAATACACCGATGCCGTTAAGCATCTTGAAGCTTTAGAAACCTATTATCCAACGGGTGATTATGCGCAGCAAGCGCAGCTTGAATTGTTGTATGCAAAATTCCAGCAAAAAGATTATGAAGGCGCAATTGCTGTTGCAGATCGTTTTATCCGCATGAACCCGCAGCATCCTAAAGCCGATTATGCCTACTATGTACGTGGTGTGGCGAATATGGAACAAAACTATGATGGTTTGTTGCGTTATACCTCGCTCAAGCAATCACACCGTGATGTTAGCTATTTAAAACTGGCCTATCAAAACTTTGTCGATTTTATCCGTCGCTATCCATCAAGCACTTATGCGGTAGATGCTGCACAGCGCATGCAGTTTATTGGTCAGGAACTGGCGGAAGCCGAAATGAATGCGGCACGTTATAACATTAAACGTAAAGCATGGGTGGCTGCAGTAGAGCGTTCATTGTGGGTAGTTGAGCATTATCCGCAAACTCCGCAAATTCCAGAAGCGTTGGCAACGGTGGCTTATGGTTATGGCAAACTGGGCGATCAAGCCACAGCTCAGCAATATATTGATGTGTTGAAACTGAACTATCCAAATTTGGTTAAAGCAGATGGTAGCGTGAATTTACGTGCTGCCCGTCATGACGCAAGCTGGATTAACCGTGCAACTTTGGGTATTTTCGGACGTGAAGCGCAAAGCAGCACTGAAACACAACAGTCAGATACTAAAGCACAAGCAGAGCCATCACGCAGCCTCACCAACCGTTTGAGTTTTGGCTTGCTCGATCGTCCAAAATCTCAAAACGACAGCACTGAATAAAACCATTCCGACTGATTTTTCAGTTTTGAAAAATGCAAAGGGCAAGTTATGATACTTGCCCTTTGTTCTTTTATGGGCTTGTTTCCTGTCCTAGAAAAAGATACAAAAGAGAATACTCATTGAGTCAATCAGCACAGTCTGATGTATTCAACCTGTTCGGCGAACCTTTCACTACCAAGAGATAACAGACAAAACCGTATGGCCATTCCACAGCACACGATTGATCAAATTTTAGATCGCACTGATATTGTCGATCTGATTAGTCAGCGCGTGAAATTAAAAAAAACTGGTCGTACCTATTCGGGCTGCTGCCCGTTCCATCAGGAAAAAACCCCGTCTTTTCACGTTTACCGTGACAAGCAGTATTATCATTGCTTTGGCTGTCAGGCAAATGGTAACGCCATCCGTTTTTTAATGGATATTGATAACCGCAATTTTGTAGATGTCATGAAAGACTTGGCCAGTCAAACAGGCATCGAACTCCCAAAAGATCAGCACGACAATAAAAAACTCTCTTATAAACGTGAAGCCAAAAAGCCAACACCGATAGCTCAACCCAAGCCAACAGCAAAAGACCAGAATGAAACTTCTGCAGCTCAAACCACATCAAGCGAACATACTTTTGAAGCTTCTGGCATCGACTTTGATCCTTTTGCCGAGTTTCAAAGTGCTGAATACGCAAACTCGGAATTTCAAAACAATGCCGACCCGTTTGCAGGTTTTGAGCAATGGGACACCATGCAGGACACACCTGCACAAGAAGGCAACTTATACGACTTGCTAGAAAATATAGCGCAATATTATGAGCAGCAATTGCCGCACAGCCCTGCCGCGCAACAGTATTTTCAAAAACGTGGTTTAACCGCACAAACCTTGCAGTTTTGGCGCTTGGGTTACGCACCCGAAGATTGGCAGCATTTAGAAAAAGCCTTTCCGCAAGACATTGCAGGTTTAAAACTGCTAGGCTTAATTCGTACCAGTGACAAGGGACGTGACTTCGATTTATTACGTGATCGGGTGATTTTTCCAATCCGTGACAGCAAAGGACGTGTGGTCGGCTTTGGTGGTCGCGCACTTAATGATGAAATCAAACCCAAATACATCAACTCGCCCGATTCGGAAGTGTTTCATAAAAACCAATTGCTCTATGGTTTATATGAAGGACGCAAACAAAAAGCCCAAGATTATTTAATGGTCGAAGGCTATATGGATGTGATTGCCTTGCAGCAATACGGCATTCATGGTGCTGTAGCGACACTCGGTACAGCCAGTAATACCGATCATTTAAACATTCTATTCCGCCAAAACAACCGCATTACCATCGCGTTTGATGGCGATGCCGCAGGTCAAAAAGCCGCACGTCGTACACTGGAAATTGCACTGCCTTTGCTCAATGATGGACGTGAACTGAAGTTCTTTGTTTTACCCAATGAGCACGACCCTGACTCACTTATTCGTCGTGAAGGCATCGAAAATTTCCGACGTTTATTAGATCAAGCACCTTTGCTATCAGATTTTGTCTTTGCGCATCTCACCCAAAACCATAATATCAGTACCCCTGAAGGCAAAAGTCAGGTCATGGGTGAACTGCGGCAGTTGACCGAACTTTTGCCCAAAACGGGTTCTTATCGCTATTTGCTGCAACAGTTTTTCCGTGAAAAGTTAGGCTTTAACCGTAAATGGCAGGCACAGACCAATAACGATGCATCTTTGAGTTTTAGCACCAAAGTCGATGCCGAAGAATATGTGATTGCGATTCTAATCAATCACCCGTATTTGTATATTCACTTTGAACCGTTACGTGCGCTGATTCCAAATGATCATCTGCTACACCAAATCTTAAATATTTTAAATACTATTTTTGATGATCTACCCGATGATCCTGAACAAGCCAAATATTATATTTTGGGTGCATGCTCAGCGTATCACTATGAATTACAGCGCATTTTACAACAAGCCAATGTCAGTGATTACACGACTTCTCCTGAACACGTCGATAAATTGGCGCAGGATTTTTCGACCAAATTGCAATACGACTGTTTACAGCAAAAAATTCGCTCCAAAAAATTCAGCAGTATTGAAGAAATGAAGCGATTGAAACATCAAATTTATGAAATTGATAAAAAAAGATCGCTGACCTTGTTAGAGGAATAAGCGATCTGATTAGATTAAGTTTGTATCATCAAAAATCTTTTTTGTGAATCACGTTAATCTTGCTTATTTGCGACGATGTTTGGCAGTCGCTGCTAAATTTTCCTGCATAAACTCAAAACATTCAGGCTCATCACCTTTGGCTGCTTCACGCAATAAAATAGAAGTTGGATGCAGCAGTTTTTGGGTTAAACGATAGGAAAATTCCTGCAGAACCTGTGCAGCATCTTCACCTTTGGCAATACGCGCCATCGCCAAATTTAATTCTTCCTGACGCAAGCTTTCGCCATGTTCACGGTAAGCATGAATGGTCGCACCTGCTTGCTGAACTTTTTGATGGGTCACCAACTCAGTCACAAGCTGATTGACCATTAGCTCTGCTTCCACAGCCGCCTGACGACGCTGCGCCAAGTTTTCATCAATCACGCTTTGCAGGTCATCGACCCCGTACAAATACACGCCATCCAAGTTTTCAATTTTAGGATCAATATCACGTGGTACGGCCAAATCGACCAACAACATTTGCTGATAGCGACGTTTCTTTAACGCTGCTTTTACTTCAGGATAAGCAATCACCTGATGCAAACTACCCGTACAGCTTGAAATTACATCAGCGCGGTGTAAATTGGCCGCTAACTGATCAAATTCAATAATTTCAACTTCAACCCGATGCGCAATTTCTTGTGCCAAAGCTTCGGCACGAGCGCGGGTACGGTTACCAATTAAAATTTTAGCGACGCCCATCTCGGCCAAATGCTTCGCCACAAGGCTATTCATTTCGCCTGCAGCCACCACCATCACTGTTAGTTTTTCAGGATGGCTAAATACTTGTAACGCCAGTTGCGCTACCGCATAACCCATAGACACGGCATGGCTGCCTACGGCAGTTTCTGAACGTACCCGTTTGGCAGCATAAAACGCATATTCAAAAATTCGGTTGAGTTGTTGCGAAACCGTATGTGAGTCTTTGGCTAAAGACAGCGCAGTTTTGACCTGACCTAAAATTTGCGGCTCACCCAACATGAGTGAATCTAGCCCACTGGCTACGCGCATTAAATGCGACACCGCCTGTGCATTTTCATAACGATAAACATGACGACTCAATTGCTTCGCATCAATACCATTGACGTGTGCAAGCCAATCCAACACCTGTTCTGGATGTTCAGACATGGCGTAGACTTCGGTACGGTTGCAGGTAGACACCACCACCAAATCATTCAGTTCGGGATGTTGGCTTTGCTCAGCAAGTAAGGCACTTAACTTTTCTGGGTTAAATGCAATTTGCTCGCGCAACTCTACAGAGGCGGTTTGATGGTTGACACCCAATGCAAAGAAAGACATATCAGATCATCATTTCGCTAAATTTATGCTATTGTGCAATAACGGTGTCATAAAAAGCATTACTTGGATCAAGAAAAATTGCGTCAAACAAATAGCCGACCATACGGCGCGACAATTAAGCAATATTCTACCACATTCTTACTGGTCGGTAGCATGGCTTCAGTTGCTCATCTTAGAGCATCTGAAGAAATTTATCATGCAAATTCAAATTATAATGCGGTAAAACAAACCATGGTGGCAGAATTTGCCTTGGCTTATGGCGATATTCCAACTGCATTACACAACTACACGGTCTTGGCAATTAAGAACAATTCGACTTCCATTAAACAACGCGCCCTGAATATTGCCATTGAACAAAATGACCTACGTGCCGCATTAGATATTGCAACACATTGGGTGGTACAAGAACCATCCGATGTCCCTGCACTGTTTTATTTGGCGCACATTGCACTCAAAGCGCATGAATATGACTTGGCTGCAGAAACCTTAGATAAAATTCTAAATATTGATGCCACGGCTGACTTAGAACAAATTTTGGCGGGAATTTCCCCTGAATCTGTAGAAGACCGTGAATTTCTGATTCAAGCCCTGCGCACCAGCAAAGCCAAAGACAATCCATCTATTTTGGTATTGATTGCAGGTTTAAAAGCGCAAAATGGACAATATCAAGCCGCGCTCGACACCATTAACAGAGCGTTGCGCAAACGCCCGAAAGTCACTGGCTATATTTTAATGAAAGCCAATTTGTTGAGCGTACTTGGCAATGAAGAAGAAACGGCAGCTTGGTATGCAAAATCCAGCCGTAAACACAAAAATAATTTTGAAGTCCGTTTAGCCGAAGCCAAATATTTGGTCAAAAAAAATGAAGCAACTTTGGCGCTAACAAAGCTAGAAGCTATTTTAAAAAAATGGCCTACGGAAGATGAAGCCTTATTTATTGCAGGTTTGACCAGTATTGACTTGAAACAATACGAAAAAGCCGAAAAATATTTAGTAGAGTTGCGCTATTCAGCCCAATATCAAAACGAAGCCTATTTCTATTTGGCAGTCAATGCCGAGCGTAAACAGCACTTTGAAACAGCCAAAGCCTATTATCGTTTGGTCGATGGTAGCCTTTATACGGTTTCACGTCGCAACATGATCAGTATTTTTGCCCAGCAAGATAAACTGAACGATGCCCTGCGCTTTTTAACGCAGGAACGGGTCAACTATCCGCAGCACGCCAGTTTTTTATATCAGGCACAGGCCGATATTTTAAAACGCATGGACAATAAAAAAGCAGCACTGCGTTTGTTAGATGAAGCCATCAAAAACCTGCCCGATGATCCTGACCTGATCTATTCAGAAGTCTTACTATTGGATGCACATCAGGAAAAAGACAAACTGGATCAACTGCTCACCAAGTTACTGGAAATTGAGCCGAACAGCCCAACCTATTTAAATGCCTACGCCTATACTCTTGCACTGCAAAATCGTCGTTTGGATGAAGCGCGTCGCTATGTAGAGCAAGCACTTGAGTTTGCACCTGAACAAGCCTCTATTTTAGATACTTTAGGTTATGTCAGCTATTTGCAAAATGACTACACTGCTTCGGCACAGGCTTTGGAAAAAGCCTACGCGCTGAGTCATAGTGCCGCGATTGGCTCACGTTATGCAAAATCGTTGTATATGCAAGGAGATATTCAAAAATTCAGCCAAGTGTTACAACAATTACAACAAAATCATCCGAATGATCCGCAATTGCAACAATTAAATTCGCTATTGTTAGCGCAGCCCGTTAAAAAGAGTTAAGTGATTTTATGCGTTTATTCTCAAAATTAGGTCTTACCCTGTTTGTCAGTACCAGTCTGTTCATCACAGGTTGTCAGCCTTTTGTGCAATCTCCTGCCCATGTTTCACAGCAAGTTGAAGCCGAAAATCAGTTTAACCTACAAGGCAAAATTGGTGTGCGCACTCCGCAGCAATCTGGCAGTGCCTTTTTTACTTGGGTACAGCAGCAACAGCAGTTTGATATTGAACTGAGCGGCATTTTGGGCGTTGGTAAAACGCAAATTAGCGGACAACCAGGACAAGTCACCCTCAACAGTGCCAAAACAGGGATAATTTATGCCGAAAGTCCTGAAGAACTGTTAGAACAAGCCACAGGTTGGCAAGCGCCCATCACCCACTTGGTCGATTGGGTACAAGCCCGACCTGCAACGGTCAATGCCCAAATTCAAAAAGACCCCCAACAGCGCCCGACTCAATTTATTGAAGATGGTTGGACGGTCGATTTGAGCTATAACGACAGTGCCAGTTTGCCAAACCGTCTGATTTTGAAACAAGCACTTGAATCAGGGCAAGAAAACCGTATTACAATGCTCATCCAAAATCGTTAATCACTTGCCAAGCTTCGCCATGATTCGTGTACCCTCACCTGCCAAATTAAATCTGTTTTTGCACATTACTGGGCGTCGTGACAACGGCTACCATGAATTGCAGACTATTTTTCAACTGATTGATTTATACGACTGGCTAGAATTTGAAGTCAATGATACTCAAAGCATTCAAATTCAGGGTTTAAACAGTGTCAATTTAGAGCAAAACCTGATTTACAAAGCCACGCAAATTTTAAAACCCTACGCGAAACAAGCCACAGGTTTAAATATTAAAATTGAGAAGCACATCCCTATGGGTGCAGGGCTTGGCGGAGGTTCATCCAATGCCGCAACCACCTTAATTGTAGTCAATCAACTTTGGCAATGTGGCTTGGATACTCAAAAACTAGCTGAACTTGGTTTACAGCTCGGAGCAGATGTACCGATCTTTGTGCATGGTCGTAATGCATGGGCAGAAGGCATTGGTGAACAGTTAACATTCATAGACTTAGCCCCAAAACAATATATTGTGTTAAAACCTGACTGTTTTATCAGCACTCAACTACTTTTTTCACAAAAAACATTGACAAGAAACACGAAGCCCACTAAATTCTGCGGCTATCAGATAAAGCCATCTGACTTTGGAAATAATTTTGAGCCTGTGGCACGAAATTTATACCCCGAAGTTGATGAAGCAATGCGTTATTTAGACCAATTTGGTCAAGCAAAGCTTACAGGTACAGGTGCTTGTGTCTTTACTGAAGTGACTGCAGAAATGAATGTAGACGACATTTTGGCACACTCACCATGTACTGCGTACGTTGTGAACAGCTTAGATGAATCTCCATTACGACATTTCACAGTACAATAGGGGTATCGCCAAGTGGTAAGGCACCGGTTTTTGATATCGGCATCCGTTGGTTCGAATCCAGCTACCCCTGCCATCTCTTTCACCTGTAGATTACTGTATTAGGGGTATCGCCAAGTGGTAAGGCACCGGTTTTTGATATCGGCATCCGTTGGTTCGAATCCAGCTACCCCTGCCATCTTACAGTGATCAAATCTAGGGGTATCGCCAAGTGGTAAGGCACCGGTTTTTGATATCGGCATCCGTTGGTTCGAATCCAGCTACCCCTGCCATTTTCTCGCATTAGACAGAACCCCCAATATTACCGCTATCCTGTTAATTTACCTTGACAGAACGCAGTAAAAATATTAAAGTTCTGCCGCATTAGGGGTATCGCCAAGTGGTAAGGCACCGGTTTTTGATATCGGCATCCGTTGGTTCGAATCCAGCTACCCCTGCCATCTATTCTTACATACACCAACCGCCAAGGGTGCTTCATGCCCAATCTTGTCGTTTTTAGTGGAACCGCGCATCCACAATTCGCTCAAAAAGTCGTAAGCCACTTGCACATTCCTTTAGGTGCTGCATCAGTTTCTACCTTCTCTGATGGTGAGATTGCTGTAGAGATTACCGAGAATGTCCGTGGTAAAGACGTATTTATCGTACAACCTACTTGTGCGCCAACCAATGACAACCTCATGGAAATCTTGGTGATGGCTGACGCGTTGCGTCGTGCAAGTGCAGGTCGTATTACTGCCGTTATTCCTTACTTCGGTTATGCCCGCCAAGACCGTCGTCCTCGTTCTACACGTGTTCCAATTACCGCTAAAGTGGTTGCAGATATGCTCACCACTGTAGGGATTGACCGTGTAGTGATGATTGACTTGCACGCAGACCAAATTCAAGGTTTCTTCGACATCCCTGTAGACAACATTTATGGTACGCCTGCGCTATTGGCTGACCTGCGTCAACAGTCACACGACAATCTCATGGTAGTTTCACCAGACGTTGGTGGTGTGGTTCGTGCGCGCGCTGTTGCAAAACAAATGGGTGATATCGATCTTGCAATTATCGATAAACGTCGTCAAAAAGCGAATGAATCACAAGTGATGCATTTGATTGGTGATGTAAAAGATCGTGACTGTGTCATTGTAGATGACATGGTGGATACTGCAGGTACATTATGCAAAGCTGCCGATGCACTTAAAACTTTTGGTGCACGTCGTGTTGTTGCTTATGCTACCCACCCTGTACTTTCAGGCAAAGCGATTGAAAACCTGAAAAATTCTGTGATTGATGAACTGGTTGTTACAGACACCATTCCTCTTTCAGAAGAAGCTCAAGCACTTGGTAAAATTCGCCAAGTATCTGTAGCAAGTATGGTTGCAGAAACAATTCGCCGTATTAACAACGAAGAATCTATTAGCGCAATGTTCGATTCTTATCTATAATAGAGCGCTAAATTTTCAAAGCCCTGCCACTTGGCAGGGTTTTCTATCACTAGATTGGTCGCAGATCTAGTTTATTTAAACTCAAAATAAGGATGTCTATCATGGCAAACTTCGTATTAAACGCTCAAGCGCGTGAAGCAGCTAACCAAGGGAAAGGTGCGAGCCGCCGCCTTCGTCACGCTGCATTAGTTCCAGCTATCATTTATGGTGGCGACGCTGAGCCAGTAGCTGTTACTTTAGAACTTCGTGAGCTTGTAAAAGCTTTAGAAAGCAACGCTTTCTTTGAAGAAGTTGTAGAAATCAAAGTAGGCGACAAAGTTGAAAGCGTTAAAATCCAAGCTTTACAACGTCACCCTGCTAAAAACACACCTATGCACGCTGACTTCAAACGCGCATAAGTGTTTACGGTGTAATTAGTGGCTAATATTTCACTGATTGTTGGTTTGGGCAACCCTGGTAAAGAGTATGCCCAAACCCGCCATAATGCAGGTTTCTGGTTTGTAGAACGCCTTGCAGATCAATATGGCATTACATTAAAAACCGATCCTAAATTTCACGGGATCAGCGGTCGCGGTAATATCGAAGGTCAAGACGTTCGTCTGTTATTACCCACAACCTTTATGAACCGTTCTGGTCAAAGTGTTGTTCCCTTCGCCAAATTCTATCAAATTGCGCCTGAAGCTATGCTGATTGCTCATGATGAACTGGACATGAACCCAGGGATCATCCGCCTAAAAACGGGTGGTGGTCATGGTGGTCATAACGGTTTGCGTGACATCGTACCGCATACAGGTCCAATTTTTCATCGTTTACGCATTGGTATTGGGCATCCGGGTTCAAAAGAACGCGTGTCTGGTCATGTACTGAGCAAAGCACCAAGTAGCGAGCAAACTTTAATGGATGATGCACTTGCACATGCATTAGGTCGTATCAAGTTACTGGTCAATGGCGAAGTACAACAAGCCATGAATCAAATCAATGCCTATAAACCGAACTGATGAATCCACAATTGTTGAACAATCACACTTGCCATGTCGCAATTTTCAGAGCAAAATGCGCTTTCTGCTCGGAACTGACATCCAGCAAGCAGTGTTTGAATTCAACCATAAGATAAAATCTTAGGTCCACTAAGGAGACGCTCACCATGCTATCTCGTTTATTAAAATGCAAAATCCACCGTGCTTTTGTAACTCATGCAGAACTTCACTACGAAGGTTCATGTGCAATTGACGGAACACTCATGGATTTGGCTGGCATTCGTGAATATGAAGAAATCCACGTATGGAACGTGACCAATGGTAAGCGCTTCACAACTTATGCAATTCGTGGTGAAGACAACTCAGGCATCATTTCAGTCAATGGTGGTGCTGCACACCAAGCCGATGTAGGCGATATTATTATTATTGCAACCTTTGGTGACTTCACTGAAGCAGAAGCCAATGCGCACGAACCACGTTTGGTCTATGCAAACCCAGACAATACCGTGAGCCACACTGCAAACTGTATTCCTGTACAAGTGGCTTAAGCCATTCCTGTATAAAATAAAAAACTCGCAAATTTTGCGAGTTTTTTTATGGCTCAATAAAAGTCTTTCTAGTGTTTAATCGCAAGAATTACAAATTAGTCATCGTGCAAGCTATGCAATAAGCTATGGCTAATACCATCAGCCCTTAAAAATGCAAAATCATAACTTGCGGTTGCAAGCGCCAACACGCGACGCTCAAATTCCTGCCACAAAGGTCGCACTTCTTTGTAGTGAATGCCCAAGCCACTTTCATCGGTAAAATGTCGATTTTTTTCACAAATTTTCAGTGCATGGTACAGCTTACGCCCTTTTGAAGCATCATCTCGTAAACGCACACGCTTAGAGCGGATAAACCCCTCAACATGACGCAGGTCGGCAAACGGCAACATAGGCACTAAAATCTGATCGAGCTGTGCATCTAAACGACGCCAAACGGCAGTGTGTTGTTCAGGCGTATAGCTGTTCCATCGAATCACTTCATGGTTAAAGCGACGGCAACCTCGACAGACAGCATCACCAAACACCGTAGAACAACGACCTGCACACGGGGTTAAAGTGGCAATTTGACGATCCTTACTCAACACAACACTCCAATATTTAACAACACCTGTTGGCGCATCAACATAAACACAACATTCTTCTTTGAAACGAGTGGCATCATACCCCGTTCTGCTACATTTTTAAAATGTTGTGTCGTGCTTTAAAACCATGTACCGCACTCGGTTTTCTCGCATATTCACACAAAGCAGGTTAGAATATGCGCCTTAAATTTTTGTCTTTCATCTATTGGAGTACTCCATGAACGCTACTGTAGAACAGCTTGCACCTGTAGAACAGCCAGCGACCACGACTTGGGTTGTTGCCGCACTTTATCAATTCAAAGAAGTTGCAGATCCTGCCGATCTTCAACAACGCTTATTAGATTTGGTAAATTCAATCAACCTTTGCGGTACTCTTATTGTGGCAGGTGAAGGCATTAATGGAACTGTAGCGGGTGATCGTGCCGCGATTGATCAAGTTCACCAATTTCTGTTGAATGAAGGCTTTACTACAATGGAATATAAAGAGTCGCACAGCTCTGAAAAGCCATTCCGTAAAATGAAAATCAAGCTGAAAAAAGAAATTGTGACTTTGGGTGTAGAAGTAAAACCACGTGATTTAGTCGGTCACTACCTAGACCCGAAAGAATGGAATGAACTGATTGCTCGTGACGATGTCATTCTGATTGATACCCGTAATGACTATGAATACAAAGCAGGAACGTTTAAGGGCGCAATTGACCCGAAAACCGAAACTTTCCGTGAATTTCCAGAATATGTGAAACAAAACCTAGAACAGCATAAAGATAAAAAAATTGCGATGTTCTGCACAGGCGGGATTCGTTGTGAAAAATCGACGTCATTATTGTTGCAAGAAGGTTTTACCGAGGTTTATCACTTAAAAGGTGGCGTACTTAAATACTTAGAAGAAACACCAGCCGATGAAAGCTTATGGGAAGGTGAATGTTTCGTATTTGATGGCCGTACTGCGGTGACACATGGTATGCAAGAAGGTCAAAACACCAAATGTCATGCTTGCGGTTGGCCATTACTGCCTGAAGAAGTTGAATTACCAAGCTATGAACACGGTGTATCTTGTGTGTACTGTATTGATAAAACCAGTGAGAAACAAAAAGAAGGTTTCCGTATGCGCCAATCACAAATTGCCGCAGCTAAACGTAAACGTCTGTAATCCGTACAGGCTCATACACATCAACAAGGTCTAACAAAAGCCATGTTGATGTTGTATCGACCACTCTAATCATATTGAAAAAGTCCTCATCCAGTATGGGGATTTTTTATGTCTACATATATGCTTCACGCAAGATTACATAGAACATAAAAATACAACGCTTGTTTACCAAGCATTGCGCAATATCCCCAGATTGGGTGATAGCATTCAATCAAAATAAGCCACAAAATCTGTGGCTATATTGGTGCAGATGTTTAGCACAAACTCAACATCTCCCATAACCCAAAATTCAAGGATCGTTATGTATTCCTAAATTTATATGCCGCAATCAGGAGTGACGCTATGCCTAAAACAACAATTTCAAATTCAATGCACACACTACGTTTTACGCCTGTAAAATCTGTGACTGCTGCGCATAGCACAACAATGCAAGATGGTTTGGAACATGAGTCACATACTTTTATTGTGGCTTTAGGTGCAATTTTAGGCGGTATTATTGCAGCATTTGTGGGCTACCATCTGCAAGCGCATTTCTTGAATTACGCCCTGCTCTGTGCCATTCCTATACTTGTGGCATATAGCTTAAGACGTGTATATATCTATACCCTGACCCATGCAGAGCTGGATTAAGTCTAGATTGCGCAAGACTTTACTGTTCGTCCAGTACTGCTTAGGATAGAAGCACTTTTCTAAAGCACAACTTGCATGAACTTAACTGAATGGATTATTTCCATTATGGAACAACTGGGCTACCTTGGTATTGCCCTGTTAATGTTTCTGGATAATGTTTTTCCACCCGTTCCTTCTGAAATTATTATGCCCTCTGCAGGCTATTCTGCATCGCAAGGGCAATTACTGCTATTGGGTGTCATCATTGCAGGCTGTATCGGCTCATTGGTCGCGGCGGCAGTGTTATATTGGGTAGGTTATCGCTGCAAACATGAAAGTATTTACCACTGGGTCAATCGCTACGGTAAATATCTATGGATTAAAGAACAAGACGTCCGAAACTCCCTGCATTGGTTTGAACAATATGGACATCGGATTGTATTTTTTGGGCGCATGATTCCCGCTATTCGTTCTCTCATCAGTATTCCTGCAGGCATGAGCCACATGCCATTTTGGAAATTTATGTTTTATAGTGGTTTAGGCACAATTATTTGGACCACTTTTTTAGCTTGCGTGGGTTATTATTTTGGTGAAAACCAACAATTGATGCAGCAAATTTTCAGTCAGGTCAGCCATGTCATTATAGGCTTGGTGCTCTTAGTCATCGCAATTATTTTATACCGTAGGCATCGCCGTAAAATGCGTGACTAATGCTTGTGTTGCTGCGCAATTGAATCAATTTTTTGGGGAAAATCAGACATGAAACCATATTTATTATTTTTTGCTGCGGTTTACAGTATTACGCTGGTCTTACTCATTACCGTATTGATTTTTGGTCTGAACTTAGGTGGCTTGACCTTGCTCCCTGCATTAATTGCCGCAGCATTCATTAGCGCAGGACATTTTGTCAAAAAAGAACAACGCTTACCGAGCAGTGATGAAAAAATTCAACTGGTTTGGGGCTCAAGTGCGGTGGCAATTATTATTGGTAGCTTCTTTGTGTTTTTCTTGGTGCTGATGAATCCGAATGCAGAAGCCATTTTAAAAGCTGCAGATAAAGCAGGACTAGCACTGGCTGCGGTGGTGATGCTGTGTTTGATTGCGATTCATGGTGCAGTTTTTCATGTTGCCTATGGTTGGTATGCGAACCGTTATTATCAAAAAAAGTACTTATAAGCTTACCTAAAGTACGTATTTCACACTGAACCGCAACATCAAACACTTAAAATCAACATCAGGCTGATATATCACACATAAATTTACGTCTGACATGCGCTGTAACTGAAATGCATTCTGAATAGGCTATAAGCCTACATTGTAGCAGCGTAGATTAAGCCTATTCATAGCGATTTATGAATATAGGAACGCTATAACGCATACAAAGATAAAAAGGTGATTCGAATGTCAGATTTTGAACGCAATGAAAAAATTGACCGTGATGTGGTTAAGAACTTACCAAAAGAAGAACGTGATCGCTTAAATGCCGATCCAATTACAGGAGAACCTGGTGCACACCCTGTCGGTACTGGTTTAGGTGCTGTTGGCGGTGCGGCTACTGGTGCAACAGTAGGTGCGCTGGGTGGTCCAGTAGGTGCTGTGGTCGGTGGTGCTGTAGGCGCTGTAGTGGGTGGTTTGGCAGGTAAAGGTGCAGCAGAAGTTGTGAACCCTACCGAAGAAGAAGCTTACTGGCGTACCAATAGCTTAAATACAACCTACTTTACAGAAACACGCAACCATTATCATGATTTAGATTATGATCGTGACTATCAAAATGCCTATCGCATTGGTTATGAAAACCGCCCACATTATGATACGCACACACGTTTCGAAGATGTTGAGCCCGATCTAAGAAGCAAATGGGAGCAAATTAAAGGCAGTTCACGCTTAACGTGGGAACAAGCTAAATTTGCTGTCAAAGATGCTTGGGATCGTGCGACACGCTAATTGGTAACATGATCATTGAAGCGCCATAATAAAAAACGCACTGCGATTTGCGCAGTGCGTTTTTTTTATGAGGATTACATATTACACAATATGTAAACCAAGCCATTAATCAGGCGTGTGGTACATCAAATATAATTCATTCAGGTTTTCAGGAATTTCTTCTGCAATTTCGTCCATTAACTGACCATTGCGACGGAAAGATTCCATTTGTGGATCTTCTTCATCAATGCCGCTAAACACCATCATTGGCAAAGTTAAATCAACCAATTGCTCTTCAAATTCAGGCGTAAACCATGCTTCTTCGTTTAAGAACATCGCATCGACAAAGCCAACGCTCCAATCACCCAAACTTGAATCAACTTCTGCTTCTTCAATTTCAAATGGAAACTCAATGCCTTCTTCATTGGCTAAACTTTGGCGAATGCTTTCTAACCAAGCCTGAATTTGCGCAATAATTTCAGCAGGCACTTTCTTTTGGTTGCCTTCAAACAATTCATTTAACCATGGGTCAAATTGAGGTCCAACTGCAATGGCACACAAGAAACCATGCGTTGCAGCGAAGTCTAGACCATACTCGTTTTGGTCACCATCTAGATATTCACTTAACAGGTCTAAATCTAAAGCAGTCATTTCAAATCCATCGGTGTCAATTTAGGGGTGTAGCATAGCATTTTCAATGCCAGATACAGTACCTGATTTTAGTCATCTTCATCGTCAAAATCGTCGTCATCGTCAAAATCATAATCAAAATCTTTGAGCTCACGTTCCAAACGACGTTGTGCGAGTAAATCATCAATCAAACGGCGCTTTTCTAAAGATTCTTTCGCGCTTATTTTGTTTGATGCCTCATCGAAATTAACATCATCATCACCGTAGTTATCATCTAGTTCAAAATCTGTAGAAGACACTAAAACTACCTCAGAATGAAAAAATGTGAAGGGTCTAGCCGCTATTTATCTGCCTTTATAAATATTGTCAAGTTTTATTTATTTTTTTCAAAAAACTGCAACATAGACAGCTTGCAACATTGCGGCAAATTTGTGTATTTATGAACAAGTTAGTATCATTATTTGAGATTCGCCCCAATCATAAAAATATTTTGCGGGCAAAAAGGAAATTGACTTGAAAAACAGTAATGAAGCCCCATATTCCTATCACATTCTTCATTCAAACATCATTTTAAAATCATGCTTGATTGATCAATTCACCCCCTATTTAAAGCGAATTGTGCTATCATGCACGGTTTTTCACTGCCACAGATTCAACGAAGAGTAAGCAAAGATGAGCGATATGAATTCCCCTACTTCGCAAGTAGCGGCTCTGATTAGCCGAGGCAAAGAGCAAGGTTACCTAACTTACGCTGAGGTTAACGATCATCTCCCGGACTCAATCACAGAAAGCGAGCAGATTGAAGACATTATTCAAATGCTTCAAGACGTCGGTATTCCTGTGCATGAACGTGCGCCTGAATCTGATGATGCAATGTTCGAGGATAATGCGGAAGCTGCCGACGAAGTTGCTGAAGAAGAAGCTGCAGCGGTACTTGCCTCTGTAGAAAATGAGCCTGGTCGCACCACAGACCCTGTGCGTATGTATATGCGTGAAATGGGTACGGTTGAGCTGTTAACGCGTGAAGGTGAAATTAGCATTGCGAAACGTATTGAAGAAGGGATTCGCGATGTACTTCACTCGATTGCCTACTGGCCAAACGCAGTGCAAGTGGTACTGCAAGAATATAAAGATTATGAAGCAGGCGAACGTCGCCTTGCCGATATTTTATCAGGTTATTTAGACCCTGAAACCGATGAAGAAATTCCAGAAGTTTTAGAAGACGAAGCCGATTTAGACAAAGAAGAAGACACCAGCAACAAACCAACCAAAGACGTCAAACTTGATGATGACGATGAGGAAGAAGAAGCTGAAGCCGAAGAAGAATCTGAAGCAGATTCAGGTCCAGACCCAGAAATTGCAAGAATGCGTTTTGGTGAATTGGAACAGGCTTATCTTGCAAAAATTGCTGCCATTGAAAAACATGGTCGTGAAAGTGCCGAAGCTCAAGAGGCTTTAGAAGCTTTAGCGACTGTATTCATGATGTTTAAATTTACGCCACGTTTATTCGATATTATTTCGGAAATGATTCGTGGTACACATGAACAAATTCGTACTGCTGAACGTGAAGTGATGCGTTATGCGGTGCGTCGTGGTCGTATGGATCGTACTCAATTCCGTACCTCATTCCCAGGTCAGGAATCTAACTTTGCTTGGTTAGACGAGCACATTGCCAAAGCACCTGCCGACCAAAAAGGCTATTTGGAAAAAGTACGTCCAGATATTTTGGCGTTCCAACAAAAAATTGCCGACATTGAAAAAGAGTTAGGCTTAGATGTTAAAGGCATCAAAGAAATTTCTAAGCGTATGGCAGTAGGCGAAGCCAAAGCCCGTCGTGCGAAGAAAGAAATGGTTGAAGCCAACTTGCGTCTGGTTATTTCGATTGCAAAAAAATACACCAACCGTGGTTTACAATTCCTAGACTTGATTCAGGAAGGTAACATCGGCTTGATGAAAGCGGTAGACAAGTTCGAATACCGTCGTGGTTATAAGTTCTCGACTTATGCAACATGGTGGATTCGTCAGGCGATTACCCGTTCTATTGCCGACCAAGCGCGTACCATTCGTATTCCAGTACACATGATCGAAACGATTAACAAGATCAACCGTGTATCGCGTCAATTGCTTCAGGAAATGGGTCGTGAACCGACTCCAGAAGAATTAGGCGAACGCTTGGAAATGGATGAAGTTAAAGTTCGTAAAGTTCTGAAAATTGCCAAAGAGCCGATTTCTATGGAAACGCCAATTGGTGATGATGAAGATTCACATTTGGGTGACTTCATTGAGGACAGCAACATCACCTCACCTGTTGATGCGGCAACCTCTGAAGGCTTAAAAGAAGCGACCCGTGAAGTGCTTGAAAACTTGACTGAACGTGAAGCCAAAGTTCTGAAAATGCGTTTTGGTATTGATATGCCAACCGATCATACTTTGGAAGAAGTTGGGAAGCAGTTTGATGTGACCCGTGAACGTATCCGTCAGATTGAAGCCAAAGCCTTACGTAAACTTCGTCACCCTTCTCGTTCTGAACACTTACGCTCGTTCTTGGAAAATGACTAAGATTGCTGCATAAATGAGCTATTGAAATTTTTAAATTCAGCCTCATTTATTCAACAAGACAAAAAACGCCTGCCCTATGCAGGCGTTTGATATAGAGATAGAGACACACGCTTATGACGTTATTCAACCGTACCCCATCTCGTGAACTACAAGAGCATCTTTGGGTGTTTCCAATGGATTACCCAATTAAACTCATTGGTGACGCGGGTGATGAACTGCGTATTGCTGTGCTTGAAATTTTAGTGAAGCACTTCCCTGAGTTTGATGCACAAAGCATCAGCATTACCCCATCACGCACAGGCAAGTATCATTCAATTACAGCACAATTGCGTTTTGAAGAATTGGAACAAGTGCATGCCATTTATGCAGATTTGGCAGCTTGCCCACTGATTAAAACTGCATTGTAATTTTGTAGATTGATTTTCAAATAACACGCTTTCGGGCGTGTTTTTTGTTTCTGCGCTGCCAAAATCTTATTCAATCCACAAATCCCCTACAGCCGCCACATTTTCGTATAATAAAATCAATTTCTTGCTTTTATGGATAGGACTGCATCACTGTGGATACTGCACAACGGCCAAACCTGATTATTCGTCAATATCATGACCTGATTGACTATCAAGCTCGCTTTCAGGAAATGAAAGACTGGACTGAACAACGTGATGCAGACAGCCCTGACCAACTCTGGATTTTGCAACATCCGAATGTACTGACCCAAGGGCAAGCAGGCAAAGCCGAACATATTTTAATGGCGACAGATATTCCTGTGGTACAGACTGATCGTGGTGGTCAAGTCACATGGCATGGCCCAGGCCAATTGGTCGCCTACTTCATGTTTGACCTGAACCGTTTAGGCTGGAATGTCCGTACTTTGGTATCTTATGCTGAAAACTTGATGATTGAGCTGCTTAAAAAATACGGCATTGAAGCCTATGCCAAAGCCGATGCACCGGGGGTATATGTCAATGAACGGAAAATTGGCTCACTTGGTTTTAAAATTCGTAAAGGCCGTAGTTATCATGGTTTAGCCCTTAATATTGATTGTGACTTGACTGGTTTTCAAAGTATCAACCCTTGCGGCTATGCAGGTTTGGAAATGGTACGTGTGATGGATTTAGTCAATGACTATCCACATTTTGAAAACTTCTGCGCAGATATCATTGAAACTTTACAAAACAGCGGTTACTTTAATGACGTTCAAGTCATTCACGTATAAATGGCTTTCTTTTCAATAAGAAATAAAATAGAGTATTTACTCTAAATAATGATTTATAACACAGGGATTCAGCGCGTGATTTCAACTAAATCTGTGAAACCCGCTTTGCAACTGGCCTATGTCAAACTCATGATGGATGTGATTGGCAGAGGTTTAGTCATGGCAAGTCAGGTCGATGAAGAAATTAAACAAGAAGTTGCCAAATTTCCCAGCAACTTTGTGTTGTCTATGAAAGTTTTTCCGAATGGTCCAGCCTTTGTTGCCAAAGTCACTGCAGATCATCAATTAGAACTGTTACAGAATACGGCACAAAAACCCGATTTAACCATTACCTTTAAACACTTAAATCATGCATTTTTAGTGTTTTCATTTCAGGAAAGTACCGCACAGGCCTTTGCGCATGACCGCATGATTGCCGATGGTGATGTGTCTTATGCAATTCGCTTGGTACGTTGCCTGAACAAAATGGAAGCACTGATCTTGCCTAAATTACTGGCAGAACTGGCGGTAAAACAATATCCGACTGAACTCAGCTTAAAAGAAAAACTATCAGGTGCAGCCAATATCTATCTAAAAGTTGCCCAATCTTATTTCAAACGGAGTGCATAACATGGCGAAGCCTTATTACGAATTTTTTTGCCCAGTCAAAGTCATTGCAGGTCATGCAGCGCTTGAACATATTCCGTTTGAATTGGCGACACTCGGTTCGCAGCGCCCAATGATCATTACCGACAAAGGCGTGCGTTCCAACAATTTGCTTGCACCGATTGAAGCGGCTTTTGAATCTACCGATGCCGTGATTGGCTATGTTTTTGATGATGTCCCGCAAGATTCAAGTGTGGCGACAGTTCGCCGTGCTGCGCAGTTGTACCGCGAAAACAACTGTGATGCCATTATCGCGGTGGGTGGCGGTTCAGTCATTGACACCTCTAAAGCCACCAATATTTTAGTCAGTGAAGGTGGTGATGACTTATTGCAATATTCAGGTGCGCATAACTTACCACGTCCACTGAAACCTTTTTTTGTGATTCCAACCACATCAGGCACAGGTTCAGAAGTGACTATGGTTGCGGTGGTATCCGACACCGAAAAGAACGTCAAAATGCCATTTGCATCGTATTACTTAATGCCACATGCAGCCATTTTAGACTCACGTATGACGCAAACTTTGCCACCACATTTAACGGCAATGACGGCTATGGATGCCATGACGCACGCCATTGAAGCTTATAGTTGCATGGCAGCCAACCCAATTTCTGATGCTTATGCTACTGCAGCAATTAAAAAAATCAGCAATAACCTGTTCAATGTATTAGACAACCCAAGCGATGAACAAGGCCGTTTGGAACTGGCACAAGCATCTACTATGGCGGGCATTGCATTTTCAAATTCCATGGTTGGTTTAGTGCATTCCCTAGGTCATGCGTTGGGTGCTGTGGCACATTTGCCACATGGACTGTGCATGAATTTATTCTTGCCATACGTGTTGGAATACAACAAAGACGTCAATGCCGATAAAATTGCCGAGCTGCTATTACCGTTGGCAGGCGCAGACGTCTATGCGCAAACCCCTGCACATTTACGTGCCGATAAAACCATTGCGACACTCTTAGCTATTCGTGACCGCTTATATGCACTGACCAAATTGCCACGCACTTTACAAGAAACTGGTAAAGTCAGCGAAGCACAATTAGATGAAGTCGCTGAAAAAGCCCTGAACGATGGTTCGATTATTTACAACCCGAAAGAAGCCAATTTAGAAGAACTCAAAGCTATCTTAAAAAAGGCTTGGTAATTCCTACAAAATAGGCGAACATAGCCGAAAATCTAGCCTGATGTTTTTCTAAACATCGGGCTTTTCATTGGTAGACTGCTGCGTCTGATGTTTTTTCATCAATATGGCGTTTTTTCTGCTAAAAAAGAAAGCAAAGATACTGACAAAGCGCGTCATTATGGAGTAGATTGGCGCGTTTTTACTTTTTATGTAGGGGGGATTGTTCGTCTCAAACAATCCTGAACAAACATGACTGATCCTTGATCAACGATTAAGAGGATAACGCCGTTGACAAATATCTCTGGGACTCAATCGGCAGCTAAACTGCAAAAAACGCTAGGACTCTGGCACATTATTATTATTGGTTTAGCCTACATTCAACCGATGACGTTATTCGACACTTTCGGCTTAGTATCGGAAGAAAGTCATTTTCACGTACCCACATCTTATATTTTTGCACTGGTTGCCATTCTTTTAACTTCTTTAAGTTATGGTCACATGATTCGTCGTTATCCTTCTTCTGGGTCGGCGTATACCTATGCACAAAAATCGATTCATCCCAACGTTGGTTTTATGGTGGGTTGGTCATCTTGGCTAGATTATTTACTCTCGCCAATGGTCAACATCATCTTGGCGGTGATTTATCTGGAAGCCTTATTCCCTGATGTGAATCACTGGATTTGGGTGGTGGTACTCACGGCATTTATGACGGGTGTCAACTTGCGTGGCGCGCGTTTTGTCGCCAACTTTAACAGTATGATCGTTTTGGTACAGTTGGTGGTCATTGGCGTATTTACATGGATGATGTACACCAAACTTCAGGCAGGCTTCAATGCCGATGGTCCAATTACTGCCGAGCAACGTTATCAGTTATGGAGCTTAGAACCTTTCTGGAATGAACTTACTTCGGTAGGCGCATTGATTACAGGTGCAACCCTACTCTGCTTCTCATTTACAGGTTTTGACTCACTCAGCTCACTTGCAGAAGAAACCAAAGACACTGAAAAAACCTTACCGAAGGCAATGTTCTTAACTGCGCTAATTGCGGGTGTAATTTTTATTGTCAGCACCTATTTCATGCAGATTTTCTTCCCAAATGAACCGGGCAGCTACTTTAAAAATATTGCAGAAACGCAGCCAGAAATTCTGCTCTTGGTCGGCGGCTCGCTGTTCCAGTCTTATGTGCTTGCCTTTGCTATTGTAACGGTAATGGCATCTGGTATTTCGGCTCATGCAGGCGTTTCGCGTTTAATGTACGTGATGGGTCGTGATGGCGTGATTAACAAAAAAATCTTTGGTCATATCAGCCCACGTAGCTATACACCTTCATACAATATTTTAATTGTAGGTGCTGTGGCGTTAACTGCTGGTTTTATGAACTTGGATTTTGTCATTTCATTAATCAGTTTTGGTGCCCTCACCGCATTTAGCTTTGTGAATTTATCGGTGATTTCACGTTACGCGCTACGTGATGGTCGTACCAAAGGCTTTAAAGACCTTCTCAATTTTGTGATCGTACCGTTGTGCGGCTTTATTGCAGTCTTTGCTTTATGGCTCGAAGTCGATGAAACTTCATTGAAGTATGGCTTATGGTGGGCAATGTTTGGGGTTTTATACCTCGGTTATAAAACCAAAGGCTTTAAACACCCTGCTCCGCAGCACAATGAGTTTGATGATCGCTAAGACAAATAGCATCACAACTTTAAGATCAGGCGCTTTATGCGCCTTTTCTTATGCCTCAAATGGATTGCAGCGTTAAATCAGCAAAATAGCGAAAACAAAAAAGCTGAGTACAGTTTTGTCTCAGCTTTTTATCTATCAATTGTACGCATTGATGCTAAAGATCGCATTAAATTTGAAATGAATTGATGCTCAAATTAGAGCAATGCTTTAAAACCTTGCTGACGCCATGCCTCATACACAATCACAGCCGTTGCATTAGACAAGTTTAAACTGCGTGAGTTTTCTGCCATGGGTAAACGAATCCAGTGCTGCTGCGGAAACAACATGCGTACTGCTTCTGGCAAACCACGTGTTTCAGGCCCCATCAACAAGGCAACAGGTCGGTTTAAATCCGAAGTATGTGGTGTTTCTGTGCCTTTGGTGGTCAATGGATAAATCGCATCTAACCCCACGCCTTTGCTGTCTAAATTAGCCAAGCATTGCTCAAGATTGTCCCAAATTTGCATACGTGCCCATTCGTGATAATCCAAACCTGCACGTTTCAGCTTTTTATCATCCAGCTCAAAACCCAATGGCTTAATCAAATGCAATTGCGCACCTGTATTGGCACACAAACGAATGATATTGCCTGTATTGGCTGGAATTTCAGGCTCATATAAAACAACGTGGATCACAAATTTTCTCTACTTTTCACAATCCCTCCTCAGCTCCCTTTAGAAAATGTGGGAACTCCCCTCTTTTTAAAAGAGGGGTTGGGGGAGATTCATTACCATTTCAACTGTTCACGTAAATTGACCACTTCACCAATAATGGTCAAGGTAGGTGCCTGAATGTGATGCTGTGCGACTTTACTGGCAATATCCGCCAACGTCCCCACCACCACTTTTTGTTCAGGTGTCGTGCCTTTAGAAATTAAGGCGACAGGCATATCCGCCCGTTGTCCATGTGCAATCAGTTTTTCACAAATGCTTTCTAAGCCAACCAAGCCCATATACAGCACCAAAGTTTGCTGTTCATACACCAATTCTGACCACGGCAATTCAGGCGAACCTTCTTTTAAATGTCCAGTAAGAAAACGCACACTTTGCGCATAATCTCGATGAGTCAGTGGAATACCTGCATAAGCCGAACAGCCCGAGGCTGCGGTGATGCCCGGTACGACCTGAAATGACACACCTGCTTCATACAATTCTTGAATTTCTTCACCGCCACGCCCAAAAATAAACGGATCGCCACCTTTTAAACGGCAAACTCGCTTACCTGCTTGTGCATATTTCACCAATAATGCATTGATGCCTTCTTGCGGTACAGCATGGTTAGAACGTGCTTTTCCGACATAGACTTTTTCGGCATCACGGCGACACAATTCTAAAATAGGTGCAGACACCAAACGATCATAAATCACCACATCGGCTTGCTGCATTAAACGCAAGGCTTTTAAGGTCAGTAACTCAGGATCACCTGGCCCTGCACCAACCAAATACACCTCGCCTTTCGGTGTTTGCCATTCCGCTAAAGCCTGTTGGATACTTTGGTTTGCAGCGTCAAGATTGTCGTTGAACACCTGTTCTTTAAGAGGACTGGCATATAGCTCCTCCCAAAAAATACGGCGCTCATCTGGATTTACAATTTTCTGTTTTACTGCGGCACGCCACTGACCTGAAAACTCTGCCAGTTTGCCCATACCATGCGGAATGGTACTTTCCAGTTGTGTACGAATTTGACGTGACAATACAGGCGATGTGCCATTACTCGCGACTGAAATCACCAAAGGCGAACGGTCAATGATGGCAGGCACCATAAAACGGCAATGTGGTGGATCATCAACACTATTGACCAGCACATTTTCGGCTTCGCAAGCTGCAAAAACTTGCTGATTGACCAAATTGTTATCCGTTGCAGCAATCACCAAACGATAGTGACGTAACGCAGTAGATGGACTAAAAACATCCTGTACATACTGCCCCTGACTTTGTTGCACCAGTTGCAATAAATTGACATCAATTTCAGGGGCAAGCACATCAACTTTTGCGCCCGCTTTAGCCAGTAACACCGCTTTGCGATAAGCAATATGCCCACCGCCCACAATCAGACAAGGTTGCTGCTGCAACTTTAACGAGATTGGAAAAATATCCACACTAAACCTCAATATTTAAATCTGATTGTAAGCAATTTCATCCTAAGTCGACCTGCACTCAACTTAGTCAATAAACTCTAAACCGCCCATGTACGGACGTAATACTGCAGGAATTTCAATCGAACCATCGGCACGTTGATAGTTTTCCATAACAGCCAATAAAGTACGTCCTACCGCCAAACCTGAACCGTTTAATGTATGCACAAATTCAGTTTTCTTTTGGTCGGCACGGTAGCGTGCTTTCATACGACGCGCTTGGAAATCCCCCATGTTTGAGCATGATGAAATTTCACGGTAAGTGTTTTGACTTGGCACCCAAACTTCTAAGTCATAGGTTTTGGTTGCGCCAAAGCCCATATCGCCACCACATAGAATAATTTTACGGTACGGTAAACCAAGTGCCTGCAAAATACCTTCTGCATGTCCAGTCAATTCTTCTAAAGCCTGCATTGAGGTTTCTGGTTTTACAATCTGCACCATTTCGACTTTATCAAATTGGTGTTGGCGGATTAAACCACGAGTATCGCGACCATAAGAACCTGCTTCGCTGCGGAAACAAGGGGTATGAGCGGCATATTTTAATGGCAAGCGTTCAGGATCAATGATTTCATCACGCACAAAGTTGGTTACTGGAACTTCGGCAGTTGGAATTAGATAGTGTTCTTTTTCACCTTGTAGCTTGAACAAATCTTCTTCAAATTTAGGCAGCTGACCAGTACCACGCAATGAATCTGCATTGACCAAATACGGTACATACGCTTCGGTATAACCATTTTGAACAGTATGCGTATCTAACATGAACTGTGTAATCGCACGTTGTAAACGCGCCAATGGCCCTTTCAGAACGCTAAAACGAGAACCTGTTAATTTGGTTGCAGTTTCAAATTCCAAACCACCCATCATTTCGCCAAGGTCGGTATGATCTTTAATTTCAAAATCAAACTGGCGTGGTGTGCCCCATTTCAATACTTCCACATTATCAGCTTCATCTTTACCTTCAGGCACAGACTCATCTGGCAAGTTTGGAATAGACAATGATTTAGCTTCTAACTCATCTTGTAACTCTGCCAAAGCCACTTCAGCGGCTTTGATTTCATCGCCAATAGCAGCCATGCGAGCCATAATTTCAGAAGCATCACCACCTGCTTTTTTAATCTGACCGACTTGTTTTGCGCCCGAATTACGCTCTGCCTGTAATGCTTCGGTTTTAGATTGCAATTCTTTACGACGTGCTTCAAGTGCTGCCCACTCTGCCACATCTAATTGCACACCACGTTTTGCCAAGGCTAAATTTACAGCCTCAATATTATTTCTGAGTAATTTCGGGTCAATCATAGCCAATCTTGGAATAAGAAAAAAACTGGCTATAGTGTAAGCGCTTCGGGTTAAAAAATACAGTAACCCGATTCACGGCTGCACCTTATTACAGCAATCTCTGCGTATTTTTGTGCAATTTTATTGGCTAGGATACTGCGGCAAACTTGGCAAATATTCAGACTTTATTAATTTTTCTGTCGCGTAGTAAGGCAGAATCAACTCAGGCATACCTTCTGCATAAGATGCCAATTCATACAACGGGTAGACAAAGACCAAACCATTGGCGCCATAATAAAAATTATCGCTCAGTTTAAACTTTTCACGGGAAATATCATGTTCATCTAGCCAGTTATAATTATGGTTAAATAATTCTTCTGTCATTTTGGCTTCCGTATTGGGCAGCATAATATCTTGCAACGCCAAACGCTTTTTCTGTTTTAAATCAAAAGTCACAAATTCTTGGTGATGAATACCATGTGCTGCACCCGCAGGGTAACTATAGCTTTGCAAACTAAACGTCGCTAAATTGGCATGTTGCCCGATATAACGCACATAGCTCGAACTCTGACTCAGTCGCATAGGATCGGTTTCTTCTACCTTTGGCGTTGCAGTTGATGCCGCAGCTTCAGAAAATGCAATTGGGTCTGCCTTTTGCAAACGCTGCATAAAATATTCATCAATCCACGCCACATTGGTTTTTACTGTCTGAATATCGTAAGCAGTACAGCCTTCTTCATCACAAATTTGCTGTTGTGGCAATTTAAGCGCCACCACTTTAGCTTGAATCACAGGAATCTCGGCTGTGACAGATGCAGGCGCAGCTTGCTCAGTTTCGGTTTTAGAAGTTGCCTCACTCTTTGGCTGACATGCAGTCAACAACAGAACCGAACTTAAAGCGACAGCACCCAAAAACACCTGTGATTTTAAATATTGCATTAAATTCCCCTTCTACCACGATTCATAAAGTCCAATGATTAGAAATGCAAACCTGCACAAATCTTGCGATAAAATTGCTTCAATTGAATTAGTCAAGACTATAGATAACTCTCGCTGTTCAATCCTAGAGCAGTTGTGTAACGGAATAATCGGGGGATAAAGTTGCTTAAAATTAATGCTCATATTTTTGTATGATTATTTTTATTTTTTCATTATAAATCAAAATATTGATAACACATCATTAGTGCAAAATGATGATCTGTGATGACTCAGTCTATATCCTGCATACTGCAAAATGTGAATTATCCCAAGATTTATCCACAGAAATTGTGGATTTCTCGGGAAGAATATTCAAATAAATTTCCGCTATGCTGAAGCTGAAAACCTTCTCCCTGTGGGAGAAGGCTAGGATAAGGAATAACAAATTATGCTTTTAAAAGAATGTATGAAAACATTCAATTATTGATCAATAATGTCCGTGCCTTTTGGTGGAGTAAAATTAAAAGTTGAGGCTGGTATCGCCGCATTGACTTTTACATTATTAAAGCGCACATGCGTGGTTTGTCCCAATGAGTCCTGTAAAATCATTAAGGTTGGCGCGTTACGCGCACCAAAACTAATGGTTAAACTCTGAAATACGCCATCATCACTTTTTGGGTATAAGGTGTAATAAGTCTTTGACTTATTCGGCTGGGTCACACGATACGACTGCATGATTTGATTGGTATTGCCCGAAAGCAACAACGCAGGCGTATTTGCCACTTGATCATCTAGGCTTTGGCGTACAGCTTGTTGTAAGTCTGGGTCATAAATCCATACGGTTTTACCCGTAGTCACAATTGTTTGTTTGGCTGGACTGGTGGTTTCCCAAAAGAATTTACCTGGACGCTCAACTTTCATAACCCCTTTAAAATTCTGGTTCATGTGCTGTGCCGATAAACCACGGTTTGGCAAAGCCTTGCCATTGTTGCTAACTTTTGTGGTTTGCTCAAAATTGGCGGTAAAACTTTTAATACCATTCAATTGTTTAACAAGGTTTGCTGTCGCTTGTTGCTCCGATGCTGCCACTGGCGCAGCAAACACTGTAGTACTCATGATTGGCGCTAAAGTGGTTGCACCCAATGCCACAGCACACATCGTTTTACGAAGCATATTCATAGATTCACCTTTTTATATTTGCTCAATCGCAATGTTTTGGATGTCCCATCTTAAACCAATTTCTGGCGCTAATATGATAGAAAATAAGAAGTTTTGTATGCTTATTAATATAAAATGTAGAAATTTATCCATCATGATGAAGAACTAAAAGTTATCCTTTGACCCTAATTTTCCATCATACAAGCATAAAAAAACCCACAATCACTTGTGGGTTTTTTCACTATTTCAGCTTACGCTTCAACAGATACGTAGCGACGGCCAAATTGACCTTTCACTTCGAATTTTACTACGCCGTCAGCAGTAGCAAATAAAGTATGGTCACGGCCCATACCTACGTTTGCACCAGCGTGGAATTCTGTACCACGTTGACGAACGATGATGTTACCAGCAGTTACAGTTTGACCACCGTAAACTTTAACACCTAACATCTTAGGATTCGAATCACGACCGTTCTTAGTCGATCCACCGGCTTTTTTAGTTGCCATGTCTATTTACTCCTAGTGATTAGCCTGCAATACCAGTAATTTTCAACTCGGTAAACCATTGACGGTGACCTTGTTGCTTACGGTAGTGTTTACGACGACGCATTTTAACAATACGGATTTTGTCGTGACGACCATGACCAACCACTTCTGCAGTTACTTTAGCGCCAGCAACAACTGGAGCACCGATTTGAACGTTGTCACCGTTTACAACCATTAATACGTCATCAAACGTAATAGTTGCGCCAGTTTCAGCTTTCAATAATTCAACTTTAAGGGTTTCACCCTCAACAACACGGTGCTGTTTACCACCGCTTTGGATTACTGCGTACATAATGTACTCCAAACATGCCCGTGTCGTCGTGCCGATAAAGGGATATATCGATCTTAAAACGAACGCCACTGGGGGTTATTCAAGGGCAAAGATTTTAAGCGATATTCGCACAAACAACAAGCCATTTACGGCAATTATTGCACAACAAGGTTGATTATTTAATACCCAGCCGCGTAAATGACTTTCTGCAGCCTCATCCATATTCAATGGATCAATCAATACAGACAGATTGTGTTGGCGTAAACTGCTGTGCTTGTTAAAATCATGCCCAACTTGAGCAAATAACTGAATTTACCCACAAAGTTATTGACTTCGTTTTCTAGTAGAATTAACAATTACAGCATTTGGCAGGTGCCTAACTATTGCATTCATTGCGTTATTTTCGCAGACTTAAGCAGTTTTCTTGGCTGTAACATAAGTTACAACTGATTCAACTAAGTTGTCATTCAATATTATTGAGGTTTCTCTTCACATGACCATCGACTTTAAGCAAGACATTCTCGCCCCTGTTGCTTCTGATTTTGCCGCGATGGATACATTTATTAATGAAGGGATTACCTCTAAAGTCGCGTTAGTGATGGCGGTTAGTAAGCATGTGGTCGAAGCTGGCGGTAAGCGCATGCGTCCAATTATGTGCTTACTTGCTGCCAAAGCTTGTGGTGCAGAAGATTTAGAGCGTCAACGTAAACTGGCTGCAATTATTGAAATGCTGCATACCGCAACTTTGGTGCATGATGATGTGGTGGATGAGTCTGGTTTACGTCGTGGTCGACCTACTGCTAACGCCACTTGGAATAACCAAACAGCGGTTTTAGTCGGTGACTTTTTAATCTCCCGCGCCTTTGACTTATTGGTCGATTTAAACGATTTGGTATTGCTAAAAGACTTTTCTACAGGGACTTGTGAAATTGCCGAAGGTGAAGTTTTACAATTACAGGCACAGCATCAACCTGACACTACAGAACAAATTTATTTAGACATTATTCACGGCAAAACTTCACGTTTATTTGAACTTGCCACTGAAGGTGCAGCAATTTTAACAGGCACGCCACAGTACCGCGAGCCGTTGCGTTTATTTGCAGGACACTTTGGCAATGCCTTCCAAATTATTGATGATATTTTAGATTACACGTCAGACGCTGAAACATTAGGTAAAAATATTGGCGATGATTTAATGGAAGGCAAACCAACTTTGCCTTTAATCTCTGCATTAAGAAATACCACTGGCGAACAACACCAAATTATTCGTCGCAGTATTGCGACAGGTGGTACTTCTGACCTCGATCAGGTTATTGCCATTGTGCAGTCCTCTGGCGCTCTCGATTATTGCCGCCAACGTGCCACAGAAGAAACAGAAGCCGCTATTGCCGCTTTAGAAGCACTGCCAGACTCGGAGTATCGTCAGGCCTTAAAGAATTTAGCCTTATTGGCTTTACATCGCATTCAATAATTTAAGCAGCTTATGCATATAAAACTCAACGATTTATTTAGAAAAATGCAAGAACAGCTGGATACACCAAAAGCTGTTCTGGATGAAAATCTGCTGATTGAACTGGTCAATCGTATCCGTCCAAGTGACACTCAAGATTTAGAAGAAACTCATCAAAAGTTTCAAGCTTTCTTACAAGCCTTGCTGCTGACACCCGATGCCAGCTCAACCTTGCAACATTTTGTTTTACGTCTAATCAATCAATACAAACAAACCAGTTTATATGCCGACACGGGAATTTTATCGCTCGATGGTTTTTGGAATCAGTTGTTTCAGCGTTTGGGCGCGCACTTTTTACCGCTGATTAATGATGAAAGCCAACTGCAAGATTTAGTCCGTCGAGTTTTTCCACTACGTAGTGATAAATACTGGCTCGACAATATTGAAGATACCGAATGGCAGCAATTATTTACTTTACTGAATCGCGGACATGGCGGACAAACACAAAAACGCCTGATTCGCAGTGAAATTATTAAAGCTCTAACAGTGCTGTCATATCGGGTCAGCGGCATTGGTTTATATCCTGAATTTATTAGTGCCTATCCTGAACTAAGTGAATATGATTCACCTTTTTTGGCACAAAACCGCGAAATCAACGAGTTTATTCAGCTTTATAAAGTTGCCGATCAACAACACGATCAAATCAGTGCCATTCAACCACCCGATGCCTCTCAAGCTTTGGTGATGATTGACCAATGTCATGATGTCAGCAGTAAAATTCGTCGTGCCACCAAACGAACTGGCGTCAGCATCAGTCTGACCTACTTATTGTCTTTACTTGAACAATGTTTAGAGCGGATTGAACTGTTGCTGAATTTAATCGTGGCGCAAGACAAAGTCCGTTATGTTTCGGCAGGACAATTACTGGTAGATGTAACTGCGGCATTGTATAGCGAACGCAGTGTACGCTCCTTGCTTGCAGAAAACAGTGAGTTAATTGCCTTACAAGTCACTGAAAATGCTAGTAAAACGGGTGAGCATTATGTAAGTACCGACAAAGACGGCTTTTGGGGCATGTATAAAGCTGCGGCAGGTGCAGGTGTTTTAATTGCCACGATGGCGACTTTAAAAACCCTCGCCTCGCGTTTAGTGCTCGCTCCGATGATGCAGGCCATCATCAACAGCATGATTTATTCATTTGGTTTTATGCTGATTCATGTCTTGCACTTTACTGTTGCCACCAAACAACCCGCAATGACTGCTGCAGCATTGGCTTCTACGGTACAGCATCGTAAAGGCTCTAAAATGGCACAAATTGCCGAACTTGCTGCCTTAATTATTAATATTATCCGCACGCAGTTCGTCGCCATTTTGGGCAATATCTCGATTGCCATTCCAGTCGCAGCCTTAATTGCTTTTAGTTGGGATGCCATGTTGCATGAACCGTTGATGTCACATGCCAAAGCATCCAATATGCTGCACGACTTGAATCCGTTTACTTCACTTGCCATTCCACATGCCGCCATTGCAGGGGTATTTTTATTTCTGTCTGGTTTGATTGCAGGTTATTTCGATAACATGGCCGTGTATCGTAAAGTCGGGCCACGCCTAAAAGCCCATCTGCATTTAAAAAAGCTACTCGGGCAAGAACGTCTCAATATATTTTCCAATTATATAGAACGAAACTTAGGGGCTTTGGCAGGTAATTTCCTGTTCGGGATTATGCTCGGCAGTACCGCCACACTGGGTTATATTTTGGGTTTACCGATTGATATTCGCCACATTGCCTTCGCTTCTGCCAACTTTATTCAGGGTTTAATGAATATTAATGGCTCACCTGAAATTGGCCTGATTATTGTGTCCTTTTTAGGCGTACTGCTAATTGGTTTAACCAACTTATTTGTCAGCTTTACTTTAACCATTATTGTGGCATTGCGTGCGCGTCGGGTACGTTTTGAACAGTGGAAACCTTTGGCAAAATTGGTGCTGACTCACTTCTTAACCCGTCCAAGTGATTTC
This sequence comes from Acinetobacter sp. YH16051, assembly GCF_013417135.1. Taxonomy (NCBI): domain Bacteria; kingdom Pseudomonadati; phylum Pseudomonadota; class Gammaproteobacteria; order Moraxellales; family Moraxellaceae; genus Acinetobacter; species Acinetobacter sp. YH16051. The sequence goes on from NZ_VPEN01000005.1 coordinate 88,415, forward strand.
TTTTGGCCACCGAAACAACCAATTACAGTGGATGACGATGCATCCTCAAATACTGAACGAAATGCTAAAATTTAGTGCACATTTACATTGCGCACAAAGTAACAAAAAAAGAAATTCTTCTCATTTACATTGGCTTGAAATAAAGTGTACTGACTAGTACACTTTATTCCATTCATCAACCGTGCTCAAATCGGTTAAACTTACAGGGATTTTTAGCATGCCTAAAATACTGCTTTATCTCGGTAGTTTACTATTTATAATCAGTGTGTTAGTGCTAAACATTCCAAGTTGGCAACAATTTGATGTTGCCAGTGTGGAGTTTTTAAGTACCCAGCGCACCGCACATTTGAATCAATTGGCAATCACACTTTCTGTATTAGGTGGCATGCCATTTGTATTATTTTTAACCTGCCTATGGTGTTTCTATTTGGCATGGTATAAAAAATACACAAAAATTGTTTTTATCAGTGTAGGACTGGTCGTAAGTATTGCGCTTTCATGGCTGCTCAAATACCTATTCGCGCGACCTCGCCCGCCTGAAGCATTGCATTTGGTGGAAACTTTTGGCGCATCATTTCCAAGCGCTCATAGTTTTTATGCTGCAACTTTAGGTTGTTTGGTGATTTACCTGAGTTTGCAACATCCAGCGCATAAAATTTTGTCTGTGTGCGCGTGGTTATGGATGTTGCTGATGGGCATTTCCCGTGTGTATCTGGGAGTGCACTATCCTTCAGATGTCCTCTCTGGTTGGAGCATAAGTTTTATTTGGATCACATTGTGGTATCTGTTTTGCGCTCAATATCTGCAAGACAAACCAATACATAAGTTTAGATAAAAATCTAATAGAGGTGAAAGAATGATGTCTGCAAAGCTTTGGGCTCCTGCCCTGACTGCTTGCGCATTAGCCACAAGTTTAGCACTTGTGGGTTGTAGCAAAGATCCAAAAGATGCACAGCAAGCAGGTGCAGCTCAGCAAATGCCACCGACTGAGGTTGGCGTACTGGTGGCACAGCCACAAAGCGTGGAACAGTCTGTAGAACTGTCTGGACGTACCACAGCCTTTGAAATTTCAGAAGTTCGCCCACAAACCAGTGGTGTGGTTCTGAAACGTTTATTTACCGAAGGCAGCTACGTGCGTGAGGGTCAGGCGCTTTATGAAATTGACTCACGTACCAACCGTGCCAGTCTAGACAGTAGCCGTGCAGCACTCACCCGCCAGCAAGCGCAATTGAATGTGTTACGCATTAAAGAAGGTCGTTACCGTCAGTTGGTAGGCAGCAATGCAATCTCTAAACAAGAATATGATGACATTGTGGCACAGGTAAAACTTGCCGAAGCCGATGTTGCTGCGACTCAAGCAGAAGTACGCAATGCCGAAATTAACCTAGGCTATTCGACTGTACGTGCCCCAATTTCAGGGCAAACTAACCGCTCTACTGTGACTGCAGGTGCATTGGTTACGGCTAGTCAGGCGGAACCGTTGGTGACGATTCAACGCTTAGACCCAATTTATGTAGACATCAATCAGTCCAGCGCAGAGTTACTACGTTTACGTCAGCAATTGAGTCAAGGTAGTTTAAATAGCAGCAACAACACCAAAGTAAAATTAAAACTTGAAGATGGCAGCAACTACCCTGTTGAAGGTCGTTTGGCTTTTTCTGATGCCAGCGTGAACCCAGAAACAGGCACCGTGACTTTACGCGCCGTGTTCCCAAATTCAAATCATTTATTATTGCCGGGTATGTTTGCCACTGCGCAAATTGTGCAAGGTGTGATTCCTAACGCAATCTTAATTCCACAAGCTGCGATTAGCCGTACCCCAACAGGTCAGGCAATGGCAATGATTGTGAATGCCAAAGGTATTGTTGAACCGCGTCCTGTGACCACAGTTGGTACGCAAGGCAGCAACTGGATTGTGACTGAAGGTTTGCAAACTGGCGATAAAGTGATTGTCGAAGGTATTGCCAAAGTAAAACCTGAACAGCAAGTGGTCGCTAAGCCGTATCAACCGCAAGGCGCTGCTGCACCAGCAAAATCGGGGGATGCCAAACCAGCCTCAGAAGCCCAAGCAACTGAATCAAAAGCTACTTCAAATACATAAGGAGTAGACGTTAATGGCTCACTTTTTTATTCATCGCCCCATTTTTGCATGGGTGATTTCATTGGTAATCATGTTGGCGGGGATTATTACCCTCACCAATATGCCAATTGCCCAATATCCGACCATTGCACCGCCAACGGTCACCATTGCTGCAACCTATCCGGGTGCATCTGCTGAAACTGTGGAAAACACAGTAACGCAAATTATTGAACAACAAATGAACGGCTTGGATGGTCTGCGCTATATTTCATCCAACAGTGCGGGGAACGGTTCTGCATCCATTACGTTAAACTTTGAACAAGGTATCGACCCAGATATTGCACAGGTTCAAGTACAGAACAAATTGCAATCTGCTACGGCGCTCTTGCCTGATGATGTGCAACGTCAAGGCGTGAAAGTGACCAAATCAGGAGCGAGCTTCTTACAGGTTCTCGCTTTTTATTCACCTGATGAAAGCCTGTCTGCCGATGATATTAAAGACTATGTTAACTCTAACATTTCTGAACCGCTGAGCCGTGTTGCAGGTGTGGGTGAAGTACAAGTCTTTGGTGGCTCATACGCGATGCGTATTTGGATGGACCCTGCCAAAATGGCGAGCTTGCAAGTCACACCAAGTGATATTGCTCAAGCGATTCGTACCCAAAACGCACAGGTTGCGGTAGGTCAATTGGGCGGCGCACCTGCAATTCAAGGTCAGACTTTGAATGCTACAGTAACTGCGCAAAGCTTGCTGCAAACACCTGAACAATTCAGCAATATTTTTCTAAAAAATACCGCTTCAGGCGCTCAAGTGCGCTTGGGTGATGTGGCACGAATTGAACTTGGTGCAGACAACTATCAGTTTATTTCTAAATACAACGGCAAGCCTGCGGGCGGTGTCGCAATTAAATTATCTACAGGTGCTAACGCCCTAGATACTGCTGCTGCTGTGGAAGAACGCCTCAAGCAATTACGTCCTAACTACCCTGCGGGTTTAAAGGATGAGTTGGCTTTTGATACCACGCCATTTATTGAACTTTCGATTAAGAGTGTTGTTAAAACCTTAATTGAAGCGATCATTTTGGTCTTTATTGTGATGTTCCTGTTCTTGCAGAACTGGCGCGCCACAATTATTCCAACTATGGCCGTACCTGTGGTGGTACTGGGTACCTTTGCCGTGATCAACATGTTTGGCTTCTCGATTAACACCCTGACCATGTTTGCCATGGTACTGGCGATTGGTCTATTGGTCGATGACGCAATTGTCGTGGTGGAAAACGTAGAACGTGTCATGGTCGAAGAACATCTTGACCCTGTGGCGGCGACTGAAAAGTCGATGAAACAGATTTCAGGCGCACTGATCGGAATTACCTCGGTATTGTCTGCGGTATTCGTACCTATGGCATTCTTTGGTGGGACTACAGGCGTTATTTATCGTCAATTCTCCATTACGCTTGTGACTGCAATGGTGTTGTCACTGGTCGTAGCGTTGACCTTTACCCCTGCCCTATGTGCCACGATTCTTAAACAACACGATCCAAACAAGCCTGAAAGCAACGGTATTTTTGCGCGTTTCTTCCGCTGGTTTAACCGCAGTTTCGATAAGCTCTCGGTTAAATATCAAGGTGGTGTTAACCGCATGACGCATCATAAAATCTTCTCGGGGGTTTTATATGCAGTGGTACTGGGCATTATTGTGTTAGTGTTCCAAAAACTACCATCATCATTCTTGCCTGATGAAGATCAGGGCGTGGTGATGACATTGGTACAACTCCCACCAAATGCAACTTTGGAACGTACTGACGCCACCATGACCAGCATGACCAACTTTTTCAGAGAAAATGAAAAAGAGCATGTGCAGTCGGTATTTAGTGTTTCAGGCTTCTCTTTCTCAGGCGTTGGTCAAAACGCAGGTATGGCGTTCATTAAGTTAAAAGACTGGAGTGAGCGTACAAGCCCTGAATCTCAAGTTGGTGCAATTATCCAGCGTGGTATGGCACTGAACATGATTGTGAAAGATGCCACTTACATCATGCCATTACAGCTTCCTGCGATGCCAGAATTAGGTGTCAGCTCAGGCTTTAACTTGCAACTGAAAGATGCTGCGGGCAATGGTCATGAAAAACTCACCATGGCACGTAATATTGTGTTGGGTGAAGCGTCTAAAGACCCTCGCTTAATGGGCGTACGTCCAAATGGTCAAGAAGATACACCACAGTACCGTATTATTATTGACCAAGCGCAAGCAGGTGCGGCAGGTGTCAGCATTGCTGAAATCAACAGCACCATGGGCATGGCTTGGGGTGGTTCGTACATCAATGACTTTATTGACCGTGGTCGCGTGAAAAAAGTCTATGTGCAAGCCGAATCTGATTCACGCATGATGCCTGAAGACCTGAACAAGTGGTATGTCCGCAACAACCGTGGTGAAATGGTGCCATTCTCAGCCTTTGCAACAGGCGAATGGACTTATGGTTCACCTCGTTTGGAACGCTATAACGGCGTATCTGCCAAGAACATTCAGGGTGCGCCTGCGCCAGGTGTCAGCTCTGGTGAAGCCATGCAAGCGATGGAAGAAATTGTCGCAAAACTACCATCTATGGGCTTAAACGGCTTTGACTATGAATGGACAGGTTTATCACTTGAAGAGCGTGAATCTGGCGATCAGGCACCATTCCTCTATGCACTGTCATTACTGATTGTATTCTTGTGTTTGGCAGCCTTGTATGAAAGCTGGTCTATTCCATTCTCGGTGCTGTTGGTGGTACCGTTGGGTATTGTCGGAGCATTATTGCTTACCTTCGGGGGCATGATCTTGTTCAAAAACCCGAACCTATCCAACAACATTTACTTCCAAGTGGCAATTATTGCTGTGATTGGTTTGTCTGCGAAAAACGCCATTTTGATTGTAGAATTTGCCAAAGAGCTACAAGAAAAAGGTGAAGACCTATTTGAAGCCACTTTGCATGCTGCAAAAATGCGTTTACGTCCAATTATTATGACCACCCTTGCCTTCGGTTTTGGTGTATTGCCACTTGCTCTTTCATCTGGTGCAGGTGCAGGTAGCCAACATTCAGTCGGTTATGGAGTCTTGGGCGGTGTAATTAGCTCAACCTTGTTAGGGATCTTCTTTATTCCAGTGTTCTACGTTTGGATCAGAAGTATCTTTAAATACAAACCAAAACAACAAAATCAACAGGAGCATGTATCGTGATGCAAAACTTATGGTCTCTTACAGGCCGTGGCATTGCGGTTTCTGCCCTTGCGCTTGCTTTGACAGCCTGTCAAAGCATGCGTGGGCCAGAGCCCGTCGCTCAGGCAAGTATTCCAAGCAGCTATACTGCTGCTGCATCGGGTACTTCAGTGGCTGAACAAGGTTATAAAGATTTCTTTGCCGATCAACGCTTATTACAAGTTTTGGATATGGCATTGAACAATAACCGTGATTTACGCACAGCGACGCTGAATATCCAACGTGCCCAACAAGCCTATCAAATTACCGAAAACAACCAGTTACCTACCATTGGTGCTAGCGGTGGCGTACTGCGTCAAGACCAAGGTACTGCTTTAGGCACACACACACGCTATAACGTTGGTTTAGGTGTAACTGCCTACGAACTAGATTTTTGGGGTCGTGTACGCAGCTTAAAAGACAATGCATTAGATAACTTCTTGGCAACTCAAAGCTCGCGTGATGCCACACAAATTGCCTTGATTGGTCAGGTGGCGCAAGCATGGCTCAACTATTCTTTTGCCAATGCCAATTTAAAACTGGCAGACCAAACCTTAAAAACACAGCTTGAGTCTTATAACCTCAACAAAAAGCGTTTTGATGTCGGCATTGATAGTGAATTACCTGTCCGTCAGGCACAAATTTCAGTTGAAACTGCACGTAATGATGTCGCCAACTACAAAACCCAAGTCGCGCAAGCACAAAACTTGCTGAACTTGTTGGTGGGCGAACAAGTTCCAAGTGCGTTATTGCCAACGCAGCGTGTGACGCACATTACCAAAACTACCGCAATTGGCGCTGGCTTACCAAGTGACTTGCTGAATAACCGTCCTGATATTCGTACTGCAGAGTATCGACTATCGGCTGCGGGTGCCAATATTGGTGCAGCAAAAGCACGTTTATTCCCAAGCATTAGCCTCACGGGCAATGCAGGCTATGCATCAACTGACTTGAGTGATTTGTTTAAATCAGGCAGTTTTGTTTGGGCAGTGGGCCCGAGCATCGACTTGCCAATTTTTGATTGGGGCACACGCCAAGCCAACATCAAAATTTCAGAAACGGATCAACAAATTGCTTTGGCTGACTATGAAAAATCAATTCAGTCTGCATTCCGTGAAGTGAATGATGCTTTGGCAGTTCGTCAAAATATTGGTGATCGTTTAGCGGCACAAAAACGCTTGGTTGATGCGACCAATACCACTTATAAATTATCTAATGCACGCTTCCGCGCAGGCATTGACAACTATTTAACCGTGTTGGATGCACAGCGTACGTCTTATGCAGCAGAACAAGGTTTATTGTTGTTGGAACAAGCCAATTTGAACAATCAGGTGGAGTTGTATAAATCTTTGGGTGGCGGTGTGAAAGCCAACACTTCAGATGCCACATCACAACCTGCATCATCGGCAGAACGTAAAGTGCAATAAGTCTTTGCGTCTACCTTAAATTTGCTGCTTAACAGCTCAGATATAAAGACTAAATCAGCTCACTTCGGTGGGCTTTTTTATTGCTTTTTGCAAGCACATTTCATATCTTCAATACGTCTTGTTTTTAAATATTAGAATCTTATGTTGCTTAGTAATCTTGAATCTGTACCAGGTCATCGTATTTCACGGCAAATTGATGTGGTCTATGGCAGCACCGTACGCAGTAAGCATGTGGGGCGTGACTTCTTGGCAGGACTCAAAAATATTGTCGGTGGTGAATTAACGGCTTATACCGAATTACTAGAAGAATCACGCCAAGAAGCGATGGATCGTATGATTGCTAAAGCACGTGGTTTAGGTGCCAATGCTATTGTTGGGATTCGCTTTTCTACTTCAAATATCGCTCAAGGTGCTTCGGAATTGTTTGTTTATGGTACAGCAGTGGTGGTCGAGGCAGATATTCCTAAACTTCCAGACCCATTTCCAGCATCACACTAAAGCAAAGATTATTGAACAGGAATAACATCACATGGATAATTTAATTCTGCAAATTGTTGTCTTTGCGATTTTATTTGCCGTAGGCTTTGGTTTTGGGCGACACAACGAACGCAAACATTTCAAATATTTAGCCGAGCAAGAACTGCGTTTAAGTTATATTCAGCTTGATAATAACCGCTTCCAGACCAGTCCCAATTTTGGGCAATTGATACACAGCAATGTGGTCATTTCTCATGATTATTTTAAGTTTGTGATTGCCAATATTCAGAACTTCTTTGGCGGGCGCTTGACCAGTTATGAAAGTATTGTCGAGCGGGCGCGTCGTGAAGCCATCGTCCGTTTAAAATTAGAAGCTGAAAAAATGGGCGCAAATCATATTATGGGGCTGCGTTTAAGCACCACAGAATTGGGGATGCAAGGCGGCATGGTCGAAGTCTTTGCTTATGGAACGGCGGTTCAAAATAGCGTTAGTCAATTCTCTGCAAAACGCTGAGTACATCTTTCAGCGTTTGTAAAGAATTTAGTATAAATACTGATCTCGATAAGGCTGAGGAATTTGATATTGCCGACCATCAAATTTTAAAGTGAAACGCTGTTGAGTAGACACTCGTTTAGTTTCTTTGCAATTTTCTAAATCGCCCGACATTTCATAATGTTGAATACGATCACGTAATTGCATATCAAAATATTGTCGAGTTGTATTTCGCAAGATCATTAAAATAGCTTTGCTTTCTATTACTTTGGCATTACAACGTGTATCGGTTTCTGCCTGATAGCGCGCTACGATTAAGCCGTTTAAAATTTTCTTGTTATGTTGTAAATCATATAAATCGAGTACTTGCGCCGAAAAAGGATTGGCACTTGAACGTCCTGCATAATTCCTTCTTAAACCAATTGCCCTTAAGCTTTCAGAAACTTGATACGGCGCCAAATCTAAATGGATAGAACGCAGTTCAATTGCATCTGAAGGCAAAAGCTCTTTCACGTGATAGATTGAATGAAGCTTTTGCGTTTTACTATTTACGGTTAAAAAAGTCAGCTGATAATCATCTACAGGTTGATCATCTTTTGTCTGAGTTTCAGCATAAGCAATTAAAGTTTGTTCAGTAACATTGGGGAAATCTGCACAAGCCAAAAAGTCCTCATTCACTGTGGTTGTATTTGTGTGCTGTCGTAAAATCTTTTCAATATATTCAGGTTGTTTACACAACGAATCATCGTTTGTTTGTAATTTGGCAAATGTCGTTTGAGTCATCCCTAAGAAAGCGAAAAGCCACGCGCTGATAAAAAAAAACCTTTCATTATTAAACGCATGGCTCATCCTTCTTTTTGTTTTTATTATTTTATTTTGAAGTCACTTTGATTAAAAATTACTTCACTTTGGTTTTACGAATCATTTTATATAAAGTACTTGGCGATAAACGCGACACCAACACGCCCAGTTTTTCTTTAGCGCCCCCGACCACGATATATTCATCGCCTGCCATGAGTGCTTTAACTGTATTTTTAGCAAAAACATCGGCATCTAAACCATTTTCAATGGCTTCATCTTGATGTCCTTGTGGTTTGCCTTCACCATTCAACGCATTAAAAGACACCTTGGTATTCACAAATCCTGGGAAAACAACTGAAACCTGTACGCCCTGCTCCGCTACTTCGGCACGCAAACTATTCGCCCACATGTGAATGGCACTTTTCGCTGCAGAATATGACGCGCGATATTGCGTACCCAATAATGCTGCAACACTAGATACAAAAATAATGCGACCATGTTTTTGCTGTAAAAAGGTCGGCAAGACAGTTTTGGTCAGAAAGACCTGAGAAAAATAATCCACTTCCATAATGGTGCGTTCAGTCTGCATGGTCGTATCAGCAATTAAAGCGCGCTGACTTAAACCTGCATTATTAATTAGCCAGTCAATGCGTCCTTTACGTGCCAAAACTTGTTCATACGCATGTAACACCTGACTTTCATTGGTAATATCTGCACATACAGAAAGATGACGTTCAGGATTCAGCAAACTCACGCGTACTTTTTCAAGTTCTTCATAACGACGTGCGGTTAAAATCACTTGTGCACCTTGTAAAGCACACTCTTTTGCCAATGCCTTACCAATGCCAGAAGATGCACCTGTAATCCACACCACTTTATGTTCCAAGTTTTCCCGTTTTGCCATAACCGTTTGTCCGCGTTATTTAAAAATTTAAGTCATCAAAATTTAAGTCTTAGGTTTTGCAGGATGCTGCAAAAACCCAAGAAAATGGTTTAAATATATCTCTGCACTTTCCAAATCGAATTGCGCACCCATTTTTTCTAGGCGTTTATACCCCAGTTGCGTAGTCAAATGAATCACGCCGTTTAAAGTTTTATCGACCACCAAATTAAATTTCAGCATTTTTTTCGGATCACGAATTAAATAACCTACGCCCTGATCAATAATTTGAGTAAACCCTTTAAATGCAGGCGCAATACATGCACTGTTGCCCTGCCGAATTTGCTCAATACAACCCAACGTTTCTTTCATAACAATACTATCGACAGGATAAGTCACAAAACCTTGCCCTTCCTGCTGATACATCATGCTTGCCAGATAATTCACCATAGGCGTTAAGCGTTCATTGCCAAAAAACGACACCGACCATGGCATATATTTTTGCATGGTTTGTATGACTTGCTGAATAATTTTTTCAGATTCACCATCCAGTGAATGACTAGAACGTGACAATTCACCAAAAAGTTGCTCAATAATTTCACAAGAAATATCGGTCAGTACCGCCCCCAAAGCTTTAGATAAACTTTCCGATTCACCTGCATTGAGTTGTTGATGAATGTGTTGAAATCTTTGATATGTTTCTGGTTTTAATTTTAAAGATACAGCATAAGTCATAACTGAACTTGCCTATTTTGACCATATTGATGTGTTTTCATCTATTTTAAAATCCATTGCTTAAACCCAGTTTAAAACAGTGTTACAGGCAACGGAGAACTTGAAGTTTTTATCATACTTGTCGCCCATCATACGATGAGTTTGCCCAACTGCCAATTGCGATAAGTTTGGCTGAGTTGAATCTCGCTTAGCGGGCAATTTTTTTGCTACAATAGTTGCAATTTTTTATTCACTTTTAACCTGTTCTTACTATGACTGATTCAGCGCAAAATATTGCTACAACCTACGATCCTACCGAGATCGAGAAAAAATGGTACAAGACTTGGGAAGAAAACGGCTACTTTAAGCCGTCTGAAAAAGGCGAATCATTCTGTATCATGATTCCGCCGCCAAACGTCACAGGTAGCTTGCACATGGGTCATGGTTTTAACAACGCCATTATGGATGCCCTCACGCGCTTTAACCGTATGTCGGGTAAAAATACTTTATGGCAACCGGGTACAGACCACGCGGGTATTGCCACACAAATGGTAGTAGAGCGTCAATTGGGCGCGCAAAATATCAGCCGCCATGACTTAGGTCGTGAAAAATTCATCGAAAAAGTCTGGGAATGGAAAGAACAATCTGGCGGTAACATTACCCGTCAAATCCGCCGTTTAGGTTCTTCGGTAGATTGGTCACGTGAACGCTTCACTATGGACGAAGGCTTATCGAATGCGGTGAAAGAAGTTTTCGTGAAATTACACGAAGAAGGTTTAATTTACCGCGGCAAACGCCTTGTAAACTGGGATCCAAAATTACAAACTGCCCTTTCTGACTTAGAAGTTGAGTCGGATAAAGAAGAACAAGGTTCATTGTGGCACTTCAAATATTTCTTTGAAGATAAATCACTACGCACTCACGATGGTAAAGATCACATTGTAGTGGCAACCACTCGTCCTGAAACATTGCTGGGTGATACTGCGGTTGCGGTTGCCCTTGATGATGAGCGTTACTCGCACCTTGTTGGTCAAAACATCATCCTCCCAATTACAGGTCGTGCCGTTCCAATCGTAAAAGATGAGTATGTCGATAAAGAATTCGGTACAGGTTGTGTAAAAATTACCCCTGCACACGACTTCAATGACTATGAAGTGGGTAAACGCTGCGAATTGCCAATCATCAATATCTTCAACAAAAATGCTGAAGTATTGGCTGAGTTTGAATATATTGCGAAAGCAGGCGAACAAATTTCTAAAACCATTCCTGCACCTGCAGACTACATTGGTTTAGAGCGTTTTGAAGCACGTAAAAAATTAGTTGAACAAGCGGAAAGCGAAGGTTGGTTAGATCAAATCCAACCGTACACCTTGAAACCACCTCGCGGTGACCGTTCGGGCGTAATTGTTGAGCCATTATTGACTGACCAATGGTATGTGAAAATTGCACCGTTAGCGCAACCTGCAATTGAAGCGGTGCAAGATGGTCGCATCAAGTTCGTGCCTGAGCAATACAGCAATATGTATATGGCGTGGATGAACAACATTCAAGACTGGTGTATCTCGCGTCAATTGTGGTGGGGTCACCGTATTCCTGCTTGGTACGATGCTGAAGGCAATGTTTATGTAGGTCGTAACGAAGAAGAAGTTCGTACGAAAAATAATATCCCTGCCGATGTTCAATTAAACCAAGACGAAGACGTACTGGATACATGGTTCTCCTCTGCACTATGGACATTCTCGACCTTAGGTTGGACGGGTGATGCCAAGAAAGATGCAGAAAACTACTTCTTAAATACCTTCCACTCCACTGATGTATTGGTGACAGGTTTTGACATCATCTTCTTCTGGGTGGCGCGTATGATCATGATGACCATGCACTTCATGAAGAATGAAGATGGCACGCCACAAGTACCGTTCAAAACAGTTTACGTTCACGGTTTGGTACGTGACAGCGAAGGTCAAAAAATGTCGAAGTCTAAGGGCAACGTGCTTGACCCATTAGACTTGATTGACGGTGTAGATCTTGAAACTTTAGTACAGAAACGTACGACGGGTTTGATGAACCCGAAACAAGCAGCGAAAATTGAAAAATCGACCCGCAAAGAATTCCCAGAAGGGATTCAGGCTTATGGCACAGACGCGGTTCGTTTTACCTTCTGCGCATTGGCAAATACAGGTCGTGACATCAAGTTTGATATGAAACGTGTGGAAGGTTATCGTAACTTTGCCAACAAAATTTGGAATGCTACCCGTTTTGTATTGATGAATGTTGAAGGTCAAACGGTTGGTCAAGAGGCACGTCAAGACCTTTGGGAATTGCCTGAACAGTGGATTGTGAGCCGTTTACAAAAGGCAGAGCAAGCTGTTCATCAAGCGTTTGCAACTTACCGTTTAGACTTGGCTGCGCAAGCGATTTATGACTTTATTTGGAATGAATACTGCGACTGGTATGTAGAGCTAACCAAACCTGTTCTGAATGATGAGTCTGTTTCTGAAGAACGCAAAGCCGAAGTTCGTCGTGTATTGCTTGCGGTGATGGAAGCTTCTTTACGTCTTGCTCATCCAATCATGCCGTACTTAACTGAAGAAATTTGGCAAACCCTTGCGCCAATGATTGGCTTGGGTGGCGAAACCATTATGTTGGCAAACTACCCTGTTGCAGATGAAGCCAAAATCAACGAACAAGCCGAAGCAGATATGCAATGGCTACAAGGTTTGATTGGTGCGGTGCGTAACATTCGTGGTGAAATGGGTCTAGGTAATGCACGTTTATTGCCTGTACTTTTACAGAACACGACTGAAGCAGAAAAAGCACAAATTTCTCGTATTGAACCGTTGTTTAAAGCATTGGCGAAAGTTGAAAGCATTACCTTCTTGGCAGATGGTGAACAACCACCATTGTCTTCTTCTTCTGTAGTCGGTCACGTGTCTGTATTCGTTCCAATGAAGGGTTTGATTGACCCGAAAGCAGAATTGGGTCGTCTACAAAAAGACTTAGACAAGGTTCAAAAGCAGCATGACCAAATTGCAACTAAACTTGCAAATGAAGGTTTTGTGGCGAAAGCCCCTGCGGCTGTGGTTGAAGGCGAGAAAGTGAAACTTGCTGAGTTTGCTGATCAGTTAGCGAAAATTAAAGCGAATATGGAGCAGATTGCAGCGCTTTAATGTGTTGTTAGCTTGATCTAATTTGTGTATAAAGGGCTGATTATTCAGCCCTTTGTTTTTCAATATGAGCCAAGATGACATCAATAAATATAAAATTCTATTTGAAGTTTCCAAGCATGAATATCAACTAGAGATCGATAGAAGTAAATCACTGGATGATAAAGCAATTAAATATTCAACAATGGTTGGTATTGTGATAGTTGCCTACTCAGCAGCACTAACCAAGTTAGAAACTTTTACTGCTTATGCTTGCACTTCATTAACTAAATGGATTTTATATATTTTATGTGTAATCTTGTTTATAGCAATTCTAAGCTGTTGGTATAAAATTGCAAAAGTACTTAGTCTTTCTGCACTAGAAAAAGTTCCGTTGGATGACACCAATTTAATTAACACTTTTATGGATAATGACGAAAGAACATGCCTGTGGTATATGGGAGAAATTTATCAGGATTTAATTTCTCGAAATGCCCAAATGCTTGAAGACAAAGTTATTGCTTTAGAAAAAGCTTATTCAGAGATTAATTGTGCAGCAGCTATTTTTAGCATATTATGTCTATATCTATTAATTTTATGGTTAACGGGAGAATGCAATGTCCAGACATACACAGAACTCTCAAAACTCTACATCAAGAAATAATCAAAATACTTTAACAACCCTAACAGCTTCTAGCCGTCCTAGACCTACATGGGTTAAAGATTCTGTTAATTTACCGTCAAATTACAGAGTAACTACGGAAAGTGCTGATCCCCGTGTAGATTTTGAATCAAGCAATCGTCGATAATTTTCAAAATACCTCTTTAATAAAAGAGGTATTTTTCAATTCAGAACACACCTGCCACAAATCCTCCAACACCACATCCACCCTTCCCAACACATCAGAATTCCAATACTGCACGACAGTTAAGCCCAAAGTCTCTAAAAACTGAGTGCGCTCGACATCATAAGCCTGACCATTTTCCGTATTGTGCTGACCGCCATTCAACTCAATGACCAAGCCAATCTCATGACAGTAAAAATCTACAATATACGGTTCAATCATCTACGGACGTCTAAATTTGAGCACCATAAAGCGTTTGCACTAAGTAGTTGCCACAGCAAATTTTCAGCATCCGTAGCAGCATGACGCATAGATTTGGCAAATTGTAATAGTTGTGAATTCATCTTCTGATTCATTATTTTTGTATTTATAGTTTTTAGGCAATATAACAAATTTCTATGTTTCTAAACCACTAAAATAATTGCAGTTCTTTACTCAAAACCACTATTTTACCCACTCAATTTAAGCATAGTATCAAGCATCAAAATAACAAAATAGACAATCTATGGATTGGTTCACCATCTTCATTCACGACACCACATGGACATTTGTTGCAGAATTAATGATTCGTGCTGCACTCATGTTTGGCATGATTATTCTATTTTTACGCCTCACAGGAAAACGCGGAGTACGCCAGCTTTCTATTTTTGAATTGGCCATTATTTTATCGCTCGGTTCTATTGCGGGCGACCCTATGTTCACTGAAGATTTACCCTTGGTACATGCCTTGGTGGTGATGACAGTGGTGATTGGGATGTATCGCCTGACCACATGGCTCATGATGAAATACCAACCCTTTGAAGATTTGATTGAAGGTAAATCGCTATATATTGTAGAAGATGGTGAATTGGTCTTAGAAAAAATTAAGTACGGTAAAATGTCGCATGATGAATTCTTTGCCGAAATGCGCCAACAAGGCGTGGAGCATTTAGGGCAAGTACGTGTTGGCTTACTAGAAAGTGATGGAAAATTCAGCATGTTGTTTTTTCATGGCGGTGCCACACGCTATGGTTTACCCTTATTCCCTAAAGCTTACCAACCCGTGAACCGCACAACTCCAAACACGTATTATGCCTGCATGTATTGTGGGCATGTCCGTTTACTTGAACACGCCAATGAAGTCTGTCCGCGTTGTAATCACCAACAATGGACACTGGCAATCAATACTGCATATCGCAGCTAGAATATGTTGATTTTAGCTGCAACACACCTCTATGCGACTTAAATTGTCGCAGGATTGTCATAATTTAACGTTATACTGCCTGCGCTGCCGAAGAGAAGCACTGAAAGCGCAAATAATAATTTTTGAAAATACAAAAACGAGGTCGGTATTGGCTTTAATGTGGATACCTTTTATACTCCAGCGACTCTTTAAAGGTCGCTTTTATTTTTTCCACGCAATGACTTTTTAACGTGGTTTAGGTCTGTCATCCTGTCTTGATGATCTACCTTGTTATTCAAGTGCTGATGATTGAACGCTTTTCGCAAGCTTTGCCCATTTCCAGATCAGTACAAAGCATAGAATCGCAACAATACAAATCAACAGTAAATAATTCGCGTAGCCTAAAGCATCGCCTAAGATTCCACTCAGGGTATAAAGTACCCCGCTCACAGTCGCCATAATCGCAACCTGAAATGTAAAATCAGTCCCTGCATATTGTTTACGACTGTACTGCATAATCAAGGTTAGCATCACTACAAGTAACATGGCAGAGCAAAAATCTTCCGCAGCATTAATGCTATAAATCAGCCAGTGTGCCACATCAACTTGCTGTTCATACAATTCAGCCAAATAAGCATAGGCCACTAAACTCAAAATTTTAAGCACAGAAAAAATGATGAGGGCATGCGCTCTAGACCACCATTTCAGCATCAACCCTGCGATGCCAGCACCCAACAAAGCGGCCATTGCTCCCAACATGGTCACATAAATGCCAATTTGAGAAAAGCTTAAGCCTAAATCTACCATTAAAGGTTTTAATAAAGGGCCAGCCAAACCATCGGCAATTTTAAAGCTGAGTAACACCCATAGCCATGCGTACAGTACAGGCGTTTCCACAAAATAGCGCAGATATTCACGAATCGCAGCAAGACGTGCGTGAAATGACATTTTACTTTGAGCTTGAACAAGCACTTGTTTAGCAGCATGTTGTGGCTCTTTAAACATTAAAATTGGCAAGGTATTTAAAAACACCAATCCCGCTAAAATTAAGAAAGTTTTTTGCCAATCTAGCCAATCCAATGCCCACAGAATTGCACCACCACCCACAATAAAGCCCAGTCGTGAACCAACCACCTGAAAGGTATTACCCCAATGTTGCTGTTTGGCTTGTAAAATATTGACCGCCAAACCATCGGTGGCAATATCTTGGGTTGCACCGACCAAGTTCATACCGAGCAAAGCCACAAAAAACACCCACAAATATATAGGATGATTTAAGGACTCAATCGGTAAAAAGGACAGCCCAATCAGCACCAAAACACTCAGCCACTGGCACGGCAAAATCCAGCTACGATAATGCCCAAAATATGAATGTCCAAAGCGATCCACCAAAGGTGCCCAAAACACTTTGATTGACCATGGCAGCATTAACAAACCGAAACCGCCAATATGTGCCAAAGACACACCTTGCGCACGTAAAATCACAGGCAAGGCATGGGTCATAAAACCAACAGGCAAGCCCTGCGCCCAATACAGAGAAAATAACAACAAATAAGTTTGGCGCAAATTGGGCATAGCATCTCAATTTAGATATGGGCAAAAGATCAAAAAAACGCAGTACTACACTAAAATTTTGAATAATGGATTGTTATTTTTCATCACTTTCACATTCAGATTTCGACTATTTTGCCAATGAATCAGACAAAGCGAAAGTCTAATATCTTGAATAGATTTAGATTCATGCGTCATGATATTGGGTATTTATTGTTGTTAATCACGCACGTCAGGATGACATCGCATTCATGAAAATCACCAATCCTTTTGCACGCAGTGCACGGCAATTTCCACAGTTACCCGACCAAGTGCCACAACGTGGAACAGCCAGCAGTCGTGCTTTATTTAAAAATATTTTTTTGGCGCAAGGCTGGCAAATGGTGGGCGAATTTCCCAACTTGCCCAAAGCAGTTGCTATTATCTCACCGCATACGTCAAATATTGATGCGTGGCATGGTTTTACCGCCCTACTCGGTTTAGGTATTCAAATTACTATTTTTGGTAAGCACACTTTATTTGAAACCCCACTCAAGCCACTTTTAAACTGGATTGGGGTAATTCCTGTGGTGCGCCATTCTCCTCAAGGACATACCCAAGATATTATTGAGATTGTACGAAAAAAAGAAAAAATCTGGATTGGTATGGCGCCCGAAGGCACACGTAAACAAGCCGAAAATATCCGCAGTGGCTTTTACCATATTGCCTACGGCGCCAATATCCCAATTGTGATGTTCTCTTTTGATTATGCACACAAAACCATTCATATTTTGGGCGTGTTTCATCCTACGGGCGATTATGCTCAAGATTTAGATGCAATTTATACGCAATATCACGGCAAGTTTTCGGCTAAAAATCCACATTGGTTGGCAAAACCGTTACAAAAGCTTTTGAAAAAGGGCTAGTCAAAGTTTCTATTTTTTGTTCAGATGGGCGCAATATTCTTTGATCTAAATTTAGATTTGATATGCAACTGATTCGTTATTCTTTAGTGGGCGTACTAGCTCTAACTTTGGCTGGCTGCGACAAAACAACAAAAACACCGCCAAGCACCACACCTATCCAAGCACGTGAACCTGTAATTGCACTGGCGCTGGGTGGCGGTGGTGCTAAAGGTTTTGCACATATTGGCGTCATTAAAGTTTTAGAGTCTCACGGGATTAAACCAAAAATTGTCACAGGCACCAGTGCAGGCAGCTTTGTCGGCAGTTTATACGCCAGTGGTAAAAGTCCTTATCAGCTCCAACATATTGCCCTAACCTTTAAAGAATCCGACATTCGTGATTTAACCTTAAACCGTCAGGGTTTTATTGCAGGTCAAAAGTTACAAGACTTTGTCAATCAACACGTGGCAAATAAACCGATTGAAAAATTTCCAATTCGTTTTGCTGCCGTTGCCACACGTTTAGATAATGGACGTAAAGCCGACTTTATTAAAGGCAATGCTGGTCAAGCCGTACGTGCCTCTTGCAGTATTCCGAATGTTTTTGTACCTGCCACCATTGGCGGAACACAATATGTGGATGGCGGCTTGGTCAGCCCAATTCCCGTACAGACGGCTAAAGCGATGGGTGCCGACTTAGTCATTGCAGTGGATATTTCTGCACGTCCGACAGGCAATCAACCTGTCAGCATGTGGGGCTTACTCGATCAAACCCTCAATATTATGGGGCAGCAAAGCATCAATCAGGAATTGGCGCAGGCCAATATCGTGATTCAACCTAAAGTTGGACATATTGGTACTCTAGATTTAAAAGCCAGTAACCAAACCATTTTAGAAGGTGAAAAAGCCGCACAATTACAGGTCAAAGCAATTCTGCAAGCCATCAATAACTTTAAAAAATCACCTGCCGCGCTGAAACCTGCACCGCGTCCGAAATTTTAGGATTCAGTGATTTTTTTAATATTCATAAACTTATTGATCTGTTAAAGTGATGAGAGCGCATCTTTTTAAGTCGATGCGTTTCTCTAAGCAATTAGAATTAACCAATCGTAAAAATACGCGAGTAGATGTATGGAATTCGTTCTTGAACCTTGGCACTGGTTTGTACTAGGCGTTCTGTTAATGCTTTCAGAACTGGTCTTGCCTGCGTTTGCCGCTTTATGGTTTGGTATTGGGGCAGTCATGGTCGGTATTTTATACTGGATGTTCCCCATGATGGGTACCACCACCCAATTGGTGATGTGGATTATCTTGTCGGTACTGTGTACCTTGGCGTGGTTTAAATTTATCAAACCCTTATCTACCGATAAAACCAAAGCAGGCTTGTCACGCGAAGCCACTATTGGACAAATTGGCATGGTTATTCAAACCAACTTGGAACATGATCAAATTAAAGTCCGTTTCCCGATGCCCGTACTTGGTTCAGACGAATGGAACTGCCGCACCACAAGCCCTGTGCAAGTGGGAGATCGTATTCGCGTGATTGATATTTTGGGTAATGATTTGGTGGTGCAGCCGCATCACAGCGCACATGACAACGAAAAAGTGAGAAATTAAAATGTCTGGTGGATCTATTATTGTTTTAGCGATTTTAGCCTTTGTTGGAATTACCATTTTTAAAGGCGTGCGAATTGTTCCGCAAGGTTATAAGTGGATTGTGCAACGTCTGGGTAAATACCACACCACACTTGCACCGGGACTTAACTTCGTCATTCCTTATGTCGATGAAGTGGCCTATAAAGTCACCACCAAAGATATTGTATTAGATATTCCATCTCAGGAAGTCATTACCCGTGACAACGCAGTTCTGCTCATGAATGCGGTAGCGTACATTAATCTCACGACTCCTGAAAAAGCAGTGTATGGCATTGAAAACTATACTTGGGCGATTCAAAACCTTGTTCAAACCTCATTGCGTTCTATTGTGGGTGAAATGGATTTGGATGATGCCTTGTCTTCGCGCGATCACATCAAAGCCAAACTCAAAGCAGCCATTTCTGATGATATTTCAGACTGGGGAATTACCCTTAAAACTGTAGAAATTCAGGATATTAAACCATCGCATACCATGCAGGCAGCTATGGAAGAACAAGCTGCAGCAGAACGTCAGCGTCGTGCTACCGTAACCAAAGCCGATGGTGAAAAACAAGCGGCTATTTTAGAAGCCGATGGTCGTTTGGAAGCTTCACGTCGTGATGCAGAAGCGCAAGTTGTATTGGCAGAATCTTCTCAACGTGCCATTGAAATGGTCAGCTCTGCGGTAGGTGATAAAGAAATTCCTGTGGCGTACTTATTGGGTGAGCAATATGTAAAAGCCATGCAAGATATGGCGAAATCCAACAATGCCAAAACTGTGGTCTTACCTGCAGATGTCCTGAATACCATTCGTGGTGTTATGGGTCGCAATAATCCATAAGCAAATCAGATAAACATCAAGATGATAGGCAGCTTTCAAGCTGCCTATTTTATGCCCATTCAGAAAAAAATCTGAAATATTTTTTAATGTATGGTTAAATTTCGCGTTTCTTGATGAAATCAGCACCGCAGATGAGATCTCTGCACTCACAAAATTGAGTGACTCACGTCTAGCAGCAGTCTGTATTTTCATCGACTGTCCAAAACCCAAATGGATACTGTATGAGCGCACTCAACCCCACCATTATTACTTTCCTGTTTTATATTGTCGCCATGATTGTCATTGGTTTATTAGCTTATCGCGCGACTCGAAATTTCTCGGACTACATTTTAGGTGGTCGTCGCCTTGGCAGTTTTGTCACTGCACTTTCTGCAGGCGCATCCGATATGAGTGGCTGGTTGCTGATGGGCTTACCCGGTGCCATTTATCTTTCAGGTTTGTCTGAAATGTGGATTGCCGTTGGTCTGATTATTGGCGCATGGCTAAACTGGCTTTTGGTGGCAGGTCGTTTACGAGTACACACCGAAGTACAGCACAATGCACTGACTTTGCCTGATTATTTTTCTAACCGTTTTAATGATCAAAGAAAAATTTTAAGGATTGTATCTGCCTGCGTAATTCTAATTTTCTTTGCGATTTATTGTGCTTCGGGCATGGTTGCAGGTGCGCGCTTATTTGAAAGTATGTTTGATCTGCCTTATAGCACTGCATTGTGGATTAGTGCTATTGCCACCATCAGCTATGTGTTTATTGGTGGTTTCTTGGCAGTCAGCTGGACGGACACCATTCAGGCTGGCTTGATGATTTTTGCGCTCTTGCTGACCCCTATCATTACCCTACTCAGCTTTTCTGACCTAAGCCAAGTCACACTTGCTTTAGAAGCGGCTCGTCCGCAGGCGCTGAATTTAGTCGGAGATTTAAGCTGGGTCGCGATCATTTCCCTCATGGCATGGGGCTTAGGCTATTTTGGACAGCCACATATTTTAGTGCGTTTTATGGCAGTTGATTCAGTCAAGTCTATTCCGAATGCACGTCGTATTGGCATGACATGGATGACCTTATGTTTAGGCGGTGCGGTGGCTGCGGGCTTTTTTGGTATCGCCTACTTCCAACAACATCCTGAACTGGCAGGTGTGGTCAATGCCAACCCTGAAACAGTATTTATGGAACTTACCAAAATTCTGTTTAACCCGTGGGTAGCAGGTGTGGTACTGGCGGCAATTTTAGCTGCTGTGATGAGTACCCTAAGCTGTCAACTTTTGGTCTGCTCAAGTACTTTAACTGAAGATTTTTACAAATCTTTCTTACGCAAAAATGCTTCACAAAATGAATTGGTCTGGGTCGGACGTGGCATGGTTCTCATGATTGCACTGCTTGCTATTTGTATGGCGGGTAATCCTGAATCGAAAGTCTTGGGATTGGTTTCTTATGCTTGGGCAGGCTTCGGTGCAGCATTTGGCCCGCTGATTATTCTGTCTTTGTTCTGGAAACGCATGACTTTAAATGGTGCATTGGCGGGGATGGTTGTTGGCGCACTAATGGTGATACTTTGGAAAAACCTTTGGGCAGATACGGGTATTTATGAAATTATTCCAGGTTTTGTGTGTTCTTGGATTGCGATTGTGGTGGTGAGTTTATTGGGCAAAGCACCAAGTCATGAAGTGACAGACCGTTTTGAACAGGCCGATCAGCAATATAAAGAATCGCAATCAGCTGTAGATTGATCTGCATAGAGATAAAAAAGCAATAAAAAAAACCAGTGCCTTGAATTGCACTGGTTTTTTTATGTCTAAAATTAGTTTTGATGCACTCAAATCAAGTCAATGAATCGGTGGTTTTTTCTTTCTCTGCTGCGGCTTTTTTTCTTGGCTTACGAAACCGTTTGGCCGGCCAAACCATCGTAAAACGTGCACCGCCCAAGTTCGGACTCTGATCGACTTCAACCTTCCCACCAAACCAATAAGCAATGCGGCTCACAATAGGTAATCCTAAACCGTAACCACCTGAAGCGCGGGTACGGCTGTCATCCAAACGGGCAAAGACTTCAAATACACGTGCACGGTCTTGTTCAGGAATCCCTGGCCCATCATCTTCCACACAAACATAGGCCATGCCTTGCTCGTTAATGCCGCCACTGATCAAAATTTTATGCTCACAGTAACGGACTGCATTGCCCACCAAATTCTGTACCACACGGTGCAGGTAACGGCGTTCAGCTTCCACTTCCAACGTTACAGGTGGTGCAAGCAACTGAATATCTTTTTGAGTTTTCAGCGCTTCGGTTTCCGTAACCACCTGCTCTAGCACTTCAACCAAAACAATTTTTTCAATCTCTAAAGATGGCATGCCCTGTTCAAGCTTGGCATAGGTCAGGATCTCATCAATCAAGGTGTTTAAAGCCTCGATATCTTTATCAATCATTTCGACTTGCTGTAAGCGGTATTCATAATCATCTTCTTCTGCCAGCATTTCCATACCAAAACGGATACGTGCCACAGGCGTGCGCAGCTCATGCGAAACAGCACGCATCAGTTCACGCTGCGCCTCAATCAAACGCTGAATATGGTCGGACATGCTGTTATAGCTCGATGCTAAACTTGCCATTTCATCTGTGCCATCTACAGGCAAACGCATGTTTAAATCGCCCGATTTGGTACGGTCTAAGGCATAGTTCACTTGGCGAATTTTACGCTGCATAGGCAAGATCAGACCGTAAACCCCTAAACTCAACATAAACATACTGAGCAAGGTAATACCTGCTGCCAACTGGAATGGCATCCAGTCAAATAACGGTACAGGCCCTAAAACCAAAACTTCTGAGGGGGAGTTTGGCATCGGTGACACAATCGAGATGGTTGTACCACGCACAGTGGCATTGTCACGATATAAAATAATGCTTTGATCGAGTCTTAAACTACCAATCTGTTCTGAATCGAGTGGAAGTTCCTGAATATTTTTAATATTGACTGGATAAGAAAAGTGCTGCTGAATTTTGGCCAGATATTCTTTTTCCTGACCTGGGTAATACACCAAATAATCTAAAACAAAAATCGGCAATGCTTTCATTTGCCGTTCTGTGATTTTATCTGCCTTGATATATAAATAATGACTTGGATCATCTTTCATGCCCAAAATAATATAGGCAATCATATTTTTGGCATCAAAGCGCACAGCGGCTTTACGTTCTTTAATCCGTCGAAGCTCTGTGCGCGACAAATCTACTTTGTCTGCCTGCACATAATACATGGGCAATTCTAGCAAATCCGATGCATCAGAAATCCAGTCTTTCTTTTGCTGTTCGTTTTGTTGTCGTGCAATCCCTTCACTAATAATATAAGCCATACCATCAGTTAAAGACTCACGATATTCTTGCGCACGCTGATAGTTGATGATTTGCACCAATAAGTAAGCCAAAATGGCAACTACCGCAACTAAGATCACCAATCCTGCATAGATGCGCAAGAATATACTGTGTTTAAGCACAAAACCCGTCCTATGTGACTTATTTTATATTTGAGTCGGTATTAAACTCAGAAAAAAGCGTATTACATGCCGTTGGTTTCTTTAACGAACAAATAACCTTTACTGCGTACCGTTTTAATACGTTTTGGATTTTCAGGATCATCGCCAATTTTTGGACGAATACGCGAAATACGCACATCAATTGAACGGTCTTGACCATCATATTCAATGCCGCGCAGACGCTCAAAAATATCTTCACGAGATAAAATACGCCCTGCATTCGAAGCCAATAACCATAATAAGTCATATTCTGCGCTGGTGAAATCAACCAATTCACCATTTAAAGTCACAGAACGGCCACCGTTATCAATCACTAAATCATCAAATTCAATGCGCTGTGCGACTTCATCTTCAGTCACATTGTCGGTACGGCGTAATAAAGCACGAATACGCGCCAACAATACGCGCGGCTGCACAGGTTTTGCAACATAGTCATCGGCACCCATTTCCAAACCTAGCACCTGATCCATATCTTCGGTACGTGCAGTCAACATCAAAATCGGTTGGTGATAATGTGGACGAACTTCACGGCAAATAGTTAAACCATCGGCACCTGGTAACATCACATCGAGCACCACAAGATCTGGTTGCTCGGCAATAATACGGCGAATCGCGCGGTTGCCATCTGGTTCTACCCCAACTTCTAAACCATTACGAATTAAGTATTCCTGCGTAAGTCGTGCAAGACGTTCATCATCTTCAACAATTAAAATTTTTGTTAACTTTTCTTCTTGACTCATAGTCTGTCCCTTTATTGGATTCAACCTATCCTTTTAAAATCTGAGAGATAGGGCTTGATATAGTTTGCAATATACACACGTTTACATTGTAAACAAGATACTGTTCACCAAAATGATACATCTGCGTAGTATTTTGTTGTATTTTTATTAAGCATTGAATTTATAGTATTTTTCTAGTTTTAGTGATTTTTGGGCACATTTAAGAAATATTAAGTTACAAAATGGGTATTTTTTGCACTAGATCAAGCCCTTGCTTGATTTAGAAAAATTATCTCCTAACTTTCCAAGTTATCCACAAGGTTATCTATAAGCAGTTTTTCCGAGCTTTGCTATGCTATGCCCTTGTCTGATAAGGCTTATAGCCAATAGGACAAAATTCGGTATTTTTGAGATAAATTTTAATTCAGAAAAAGTCAAAATTTAAAAAAAAGTCAATATTGATCTACCCTCAATTTTCCCGTATCTTGTGTTCAATTCAATTTTAAACCACTAAGTCTTGTGTTTATTCCTCAAACGCTGTGGCCTAAATTTTGCCCAGTTTAAATGGTCCATAAACATAACAATAGATGACAATGGAGCTATGCTGACATGAGCGTAATCACATCAACCCCCGGTCAATTACAAGTGATTAAACGCACTGGTGATGTTGCCGCTTTCGATGCTGAAAAAATTGCAGTTGCAATTGGCAAAGCGTTTCTGGCTGTAGAAGGTCAACAAAGCGCCGATTCAAGCCGCATTCATGATCGGATCGAACAACTGACTGAAATGGTGTTGAACACATTCAACCGCCGTTTACCGTCTGGCGGAACCATTCACATTGAAGAAATTCAAGACCAAGTTGAACTTGCGCTTATGCGTACAGGCGAGCAAAAAGTTGCTCGTGCTTATGTCATCTACCGTGAACAACGCTCAGAAGCACGTAAGCAAGCAGGTGAAAACCATCACCCGACTTTACAAGTGACCGACGCAAACGGTCAGCTTAAACCACTAGATTTAGGTGCTTTAAAAGCAACCGTGAATAAAGCGGCAGAAGGTTTAGAAGGCATTGATGTAGATGCCATCATTGATGAAACCGTGAAAAACCTCTACAACGGTGTAAAAGAGTCTGACATCTCAACCACCATGATGATGGCGACCCGTACCCGTATTGAGCAAGAGCCGAACTATACTTATGTGACTGCGCGTTTATTGCGTAATGACTTGGTGGCAACAGGTTTAGAGTTTTTAGGTTTAGCAACAGATACACCTGAAGGCGAAGCATTAGAAACTTTCCTGAAAAAAGGTGTTGAGCTTGATTTGCTTTCTGCAGACTTACTTGAGTTTGACCTTGCCAAACTTGCTGCAGCGATTCAACCTGAGCGCTCAAACCAGTTTACCTATCTAGGTCTGCAAACTTTATTTGACCGTTATTTCATTCACTCAAATGGCGTACGCTTTGAACTTCCACAATTGTTCTTCATGCGTGTGTCAATGGGTCTGGCGCTCAATGAAGATGACCGTGAAGCTCGTGCAATTGAGTTCTATAACTTATTGTCTAGCTTCGACTACATGGCATCTACGCCTACCCTGTTTAACTCAGGTACGCTACGTCCACAGTTATCAAGCTGTTACTTAACTACAATTTCCGATGACCTTTACAACATTTATGGCGCGATGCGTGACAATGCGATGCTGTCTAAATGGGCAGGTGGTTTAGGCAATGACTGGACGCCAGTACGTGCCTTGAACTCATACATCAAAGGAACTAACGGTAAATCTCAAGGTGTTGTTCCGTTCCTAAAAGTAGCGAACGATACTGCTGTTGCGGTCAACCAAGGTGGTAAGCGTAAAGGTGCGGTATGTGCCTACTTAGAAACTTGGCACTTAGACATCGAAGAATTCCTCGAGCTGCGTAAAAACACAGGGGATGACCGTCGTCGTACCCATGACATGAACACAGCCAACTGGGTGCCTGACTTGTTCATACAACGTGTCTTTGAAGATGCAGAATGGACATTGTTCACGCCGTCTGAAACACCAGACTTGCACGACTTGACAGGCGAAGCTTTTGCCGAGCGTTATGCATATTACGAAAGCATTGCCAAAGAAACTAACATGCTACATAAGAAACTTCGTGCGAAGGACTTATGGCGCAAAATGTTGTCAATGCTGTTTGAAACAGGTCACCCGTGGATCACATTCAAAGACGTATGTAACCTACGTTCACCGCAACAACACGTTGGTGTAGTGCACTCATCTAACTTGTGTACTGAAATTACCCTAAATACGAACCAAGATGAAATCGCGGTATGTAACTTGGGTTCTATCAACCTTGTACAACACGTTCAAGGTGGTGTGTTAGACCGTGAGAAATTGGCACGTACTATTAAAACTGCAGTACGTATGCTCGACAACGTCATCGACATCAACTACTACGCTGTACCACAAGCACGTAATTCAAACTTGAAACATCGTCCTGTAGGCATGGGCATCATGGGCTTCCAAGATGCACTTTATGAAATGAACTTGGCTTATGGTTCAGACGCTGCAGTTGAATTTGCCGATGAATCTATGGAAGTGATCAGCTACTACGCGATTCAAACGTCTAGCGATTTGGCGGTTGAGCGTGGTACTTACGAAACATTTAAAGGTTCATTGTGGGATCAAGGCATCTTACCAATTGACTCTTTAGACATTGTGGCGAAATCACGTCCACAACGTATGTTTGAAGTAGACCGTACACAGCGTTTAGATTGGGACAGCTTACGTGCCAAAGTTCAAAAAGACGGTATGCGTAACTCAAATGTGATGGCGATTGCACCGACTGCAACCATTTCAAATATTTGTGGCGTTTCTCAGTCTATCGAGCCGACATTCCAAAACCTATATGTGAAATCGAACTTGTCTGGTGAATTTACAGTAATCAACCCTTACCTCGTTCGTGCATTGAAAGCGCGTGATTTGTGGGATTCTGTAATGGTGAATGACCTGAAACACTTTGAAGGTTCAGTACAAAAAATTTCACGTATTCCTGAAGAATTGAAAGCAATTTTCGCGACAGCGTTTGAAGTTGAGCCACGCTGGATTGTAGATGCAGCATCACGTCGTCAAAAATGGATTGATCAGGCGCAATCGTTGAACTTGTATATTGCAGGTGCAAACGGTAAGAAACTTGACCTGACTTATAAAATGGCATGGTTACGTGGTCTGAAAACGACTTATTACCTACGTGCATTGGGTGCAACGTCTGCAGAGAAATCGACTATTAACACGGGCGCATTGAACGCAGTAAAACCTGCAACAGTGACAGCAGCGCCTGTAGCAACTCCTGCACCAGAAGCGACTGCAGCTGTTGATGAAGATTTTGCTCAAGCAGCGCCAGTGCCAATGGCATGTAGTATTGATAATCCTGATTGTGAGGCTTGTCAGTAAAATAAATAACTAGAAGTCAGAAAACATTATTAGCTACCTACGTGGCAAATAATGTGACTCTAGTAGATGTTTTTACTAGCACATCGCCATGAAAGTAGCTTCTTACAATATAAATGGAGCTATCATGAGCTTATTAATCATTACATTTTTACTAGCTTTAGCTGATATTTTAAACAGTTGTGCAAATTTAGTAGAAGCAACATCAAGCCTTTTGCTAGCGATTAATATTCTGTTAGAGAATGAGTTAGTAACAAAATTATTGAGTTCAACTTTTAATTTATAAGATTTTTTGGTTGTCTTAAAACTTAGGGCAACCAATCCAGTTGAATAACCAAGGAAATCACCATGCCACACATGACCCACAACTATATGTTAGGACTCGCGGTCTTGCTGGTTTCCTTTGTAGTATTGTTTTACGCACCAATAGCTTACTTTTGGGTACAAGCGGCAAAACAACAGCGAAAGCAAAATAAGTCGTGAGCAAACTGGTCGGAATGTACATTTTTCAGACCAAGATGAGCAAAACTTAATTTTGCTTTCACAAATTAAGCGTATATTAAGACATCTCAGCGTAGCTGGATGTCCATAAAAGATATAAAGCAACGAAGAGAGAATTGATATGTCTATCCTAAGTTGGGACGATTTCGAAGATGATTCGCAAAAACCGGCTGCTCCTGAACACAAGTCTGCGCCCGTCGAGCCGCAAAAAGCGCATGATACGCAGATGGTATCTCATGCAGAGCAACCACAGACGCCTGTGGCAGCTGCACAACCCGCTGCAGCCCCTAGAAGTAGAGCAACAGATTCAACCGATCCGTTGGCAAGAGCATCTAACGCTCTAGATCAATTGGACGTTGCACCTGGTCTTGAAGAACTAGAAATGGGTGCATCTCGCGTACAGGTTGATGATAAAGCCATGATCAACTGTCGTGCAGACTTAAACCAGCTTGTACCGTTCAAATACGAATGGGCATGGCAAAAATATCTAGATGGTTGTGCAAACCACTGGATGCCGCAAGAAGTGAACATGAACCACGACATCGCGTTGTGGAAGTCTGAAAATGGTTTAACTGAAGATGAGCGCACCATTGTTATGCGTTCACTTGGTTTCTTCTCTACTGCAGACTCATTGGTTGCTAATAACTTGGTATTGGCTATTTATCGCCACATTACCAACCCAGAATGCCGCCAGTACATTTTGCGTCAAGCCTTTGAAGAAGCGATTCACACTCACGCTTACCAGTACTGTATTGAATCGTTAGGTATGGATGAAGGCGAAGTCTTCAATATGTACCGCGAAGTACCATCGGTTGCGCGTAAAGCAGCATGGGGCTTGAAGTATACGCAATCTTTAAGTGATCCAACTTTCAAAACTGGTACACCTGAAAACGACCAAATTTTGCTACGCAACTTGATTGCATTCTATTGTGTACTCGAAGGTATTTTCTTCTACTGTGGTTTTAGCCAAATCTTGTCGATGGGTCGTCGTAACAAAATGAATGGTGTTGCAGAGCAATTCCAGTACATTTTACGTGATGAATCTATGCACTTGAACTTTGGTATCGACATGATTAACCAAATCAAGATTGAGAACCCGCACTTGTGGACTGCAGAATTCCAGCAAGAAGTGATTCAAATGATTCTTGAAGGCACGATGCTTGAAATTGAATATGCGCGTGACACTATGCCACGTGGCGTATTGGGTATGAACGCAGGCATGATGGAAGAATATTTGAAATTCATCTGTAACCGTCGTTTAAGTCAGCTCGGTTTACCTGAACAGTTTGTTGGCGTAAACAACCCATTCCAATGGATGTCTGAAATGATGGACTTGCGTAAAGAGAAGAACTTCTTTGAAACGCGTGTGACTGATTATCAGACTGGCGGTGCATTGAGCTGGTAATAATTACCGCGGCGTATAACGACACAACTTATGTCATTTGCGACACATCCGTGTCACTCGAAAGCAAAACTTGAATGACAGATGATGTTAAATAAAAAAATAGAGCCTAATGGCTCTATTTTTTATTTACTTTAAAAAATCAAAAAGGATAATATCCAACAGCTTTTGGAGTTAAATCTGTATTATGTTAAATTTAAAAACTCTATAAAATATAAAATTAGTTCTATTGATCAATGAACTAAAATTATATGTAAGTTAAAAATAAATAGAATAAGGGGTTATAAAAATGAATCTTGACTTAAGTAAATGGAGTCTAGTTAAAAATGTTTTTTCTAAAGCACAAAAAGCAAATATGCATGTAAATATTGCGAGTGTTTCTATAGAGGGCATACCTAACATCACCCCAATAGGAACAGTTTTCTTAAATGATGATGGAACAGGCTTTCTATTCGATTCATTCTCTAAACAACTCGCAGAAAATCTCCAAACAAATAACAATATTTGCATCAGTGCTGTAAATTCAAGCAAGCTATTTTGGTTATCTTCATTTATTCAAGGTCAATTTAGTTCTTATCCTGGTGTAAGGCTCTATGGGGAACTTGGGGACTTGAGACCTGCAACACAAGAAGAAAAATTAAAAGTTAATCGACGTATCCAATCTCTAAAATGGACTAAGGGCAGTAAATTAATTTGGTCTGATTTTACAAATGTCAGAGAGTTTAAAATTAAGAGCTACAGATGGATTAGCTACCCTAATATGATGGATCATTTAACATAATAGTGGTCACAATATAGCCACATATTGGCATAAAAACAGCAACTTAAAAAGCCACGCAACGCCCTAAAACCCAATTTTAATCTATAAAAAGCACCACTCAATATGACGACCCTCACCCAAAATTTACTGGCCTTATTACAGTTAGAACAAAAAAAGTGAACATTACTTTATTGGACAAAGCCAAACGCACTTTGGCACGCGTGTATATGGCGGGCAATTACTGGCGCAAAGTATTATGGCTGCAGCAAACTTGACAGCTAAGTCTCTGTATAGCCTGCATGCTTATTTCTCTATACTGGCGATACCACCGCACCTATTCTGTATCACACAGAATTTTACGTGACAGCCCAAGTTTTAGCACCATACAAGTCACCGCCTTACAGTTTGGACGTCAAATTTATAAAGCCATGTTGTCATATATGCAGCCTGAAGACGGATTGGAGTACCAAACCACTGCGCCTGAATATCCCGCAGCAGAACAACTACAGACAGAACAATGCTATAAACAAAATAAAGAAAGGCGCATCACGCGCCTTTTTTATTCAGGCTGCTCACATTTAAGCTGGAATACGCAACACTTGACCAGGGAAAATGTCATCGGCATTTTTCAATAATGGACGGTTAGCTTCAAAGATTTTGTTGTATTGGTTGGCATCCCCATAAAACTCTTTAGAAATTTTAGATAAGGTATCGCCTGATTTTACTGTGTAGAACTTGCTTTCTGGCTCTGGTGTTGCAACAGTGAGTTGATCATCTACTTGTGCAACGTGGTCAATATTACCTACCGCAAGAACAATTTTTTCACGGTCTGCCTGACTATTTACCTGTCCACGCACCGTAGCTAAGTCTGTCGTTGCGTTATAGCTGACCGATAAACCTGTAATTGGCAAACCTAAGCTTTTTACATGCCCCAAAAGTTTGTTGGCAATTTCTTGTGCAGAAGGTTCTGCCGGTGTGCTTGGTGCAGCTTGTGGCTCTGCAGGTGCTGTGTTTTTCTTACCAATCCCTTTTACAAAATCAAAAAGACCCATGAGGTGCTCCTATTTTCTTTTCTGCTGTTATAAAGCGTCACTCATTTGCATGAGCACGATGTTCTCATTTATTTATAACTAAAAAATAAGCCACTTCGGTTGTGATTAGACATTAGCTTGGTAACAAAATGTAAACTGCATCACATATTCAAAAACAAGCCGTTTTTCATGTTTCATTTTAAAACTCCAGCACATAAAAAAGCCACCTTGCGGTGGCTTTCATTTCAGCAGTGCTGAAATCAACAATTAACCAAGTTTTTTAGTTACGTAGTCAATTGCTGATTGAACTGTTGTGATTTCGTTAGAATCTTCGTCTGGGATTGTGATGTCAAAATCGTTTTCGAAAGACATTACAAGCTCTACTAAGTCTAAAGAGTCAGCACCTAAGTCATCCATAAAAGATGCTTCGTTTTTGATTTCTTCAGCTTTAAGACCAAGTTGTTCTGCAACCGCTTGTTTAACGCGTTGTTCGATATCGCTCACAGGAATTCTCCTCATTGCTTGTGGCGTTTTTAATGCCGTTAGTTTAATTGAATCTATAAAATTTTGAAAGTTTATACTTGAGCTTAGCTCATGTATAAACCACCATTTACGTGTAACACTGTACCAGTGATGTAACCAGCTTTGTCAGAAGCCAAGAAACTCACTGCATTTGCGATATCTTGTGGATCACCTAAACGGTTTAATGCCACTTGCTCACTCATTTTTTTGCGAATTTCTTCACTTAACTGATCTGTCATTTCAGTTGCAATAAAGCCCGGCGCAACCGAGTTTACTGTAATTTGACGACTGCCCATTTCTTTGGCAAGGCTTCGGCTGAATGCTTCAATACCGGCTTTTGCCGCAGAATAGTTGGCTTGTCCTGGGTTCGCAAAATGTGCCACCACAGAACTAATATTAATAATGCGTCCAAAACGTGCTTTGGTCATGCCTTTCAAGACACGTTTAGATAAACGGTAAACTGCCTTTAAGTGAATGTTGAGAATGTCATCCCAATCATCTTCTGACATACGCAGTAACAAATTATCTTTGGTGATACCCGCATTGTTGACCAATACCAAAACTGAACCATAGCTTTGTTCAATGTCAGAAACTAAGGCATCAATGGCAGCACCATCACGAACATCTAAAACTTTACCTGCACCGTTTTCTGCAAAACTTGCCGATAATTTTTCTGCGCCCGCTTCAGAAGTGGCAGTACCTACCACAAAAAAACCGTCTTGAATGAGTTGCTGAGCGATGGCGGCCCCAATCCCTCGGCTTGCACCTGTGACTAATGCAACTTTACGTTCTTGTGTCATGCAATTTTCCCTTCTGCCACTAAAATGGCATTTAGTGCATCTTCCATACGACTTTGTGTGTCGAGTGGGAATGCTTTTTCGATATTCGGTAAACGCTTCGCAAGATTCGCCAATACGTTGCCTGGGCCACATTCCACGATATATTCAATACCCTGATCTTGTAGGTATTGCATGGTTTGTGTCCACTGCACCGATTGGTACAATTGCGCAGTGAGTGCCTGACCTAATTGCGCAACATCTGCCGCGATTCCAGCGTTGACATTTTGTATTACAGGAATACGCGGTAGCTCAATGGCAGTTTGTTCCAAAGCTTGTGCAAACTGTTCGGCAGCAGGTTTCATCAATGAACAGTGTGAAGGTACAGATACAGGCAGGGCAATGGCTTTACCGCCATTTTCTTTGGCCAATGCCATTACTGCTTCGACTAAAGTTGTATCGCCTGCAATAACCACTTGCCCTTGTGCATTGTAGTTGGCTGCTTCTACCGAGCCACGACCTTGCACATTCACTTGTTCACATAGCTCAAGCACTTTGGCATCTTCAAGGCCTAAAATGGCAGCCATTGCGCCCTGACCTTGTGGCACAGCGTTTTGCATTAATTTGCCGCGCAAGTTTACCAGTTTAACGGCATCGCCCAAGCTCAAGCTGCCTGCAGCTACTAATGCGCTGTATTCGCCCAATGAGTGTCCTGCCAAATATTTTGGTGCAACACCACCCAACTCTAACCACACACGCCATAAAGCGATACTTGCAGTGAGTAATACAGGCTGAGTAAATTCTGTTTGGTCTAAACCTTCACCACTTTGTGCAATGTGCCATAAGTCAAAGCCAATCGCTTCAGAGGCTTCTGCAAATGTTTCGCGCACACCGCTAAACTGTTCTGCAAGCTCAGCCAACATACCGGCTTTTTGTGAGCCTTGACCAGGAAAGACAAATGCAGTTTTAGTGGCTTGAGCTGCTTGCTCGAGTCGTTTAGCAGACATAAAAAATCCTTTAATTAAGATGCGCAAATTGTAGTTTTTTGCAGCTACAACCCACACCTTCTCATGTAAGCTCAGTTATGGAGCGGAAATTTAACACTTAATTTTGTTTTTAGTAATTGCCAAATACAACAAAAATCGGGCACAAAAAAAGGGAGCTTACGCTCCCATTTTTTCTACTAAGCTTGACGCTTAATACATCACCAATTATTCAGCATCTGCTTTAGCGAATAATTGACGACCACGGTAGAAACCATCTTTAGTTACGTGGTGACGACGATGAGTTTCACCAGTAGCTTGGTCTACAGTTAATGCATTCTCGGTTAAAGCGTCATGTGAACGGCGCATGTCACGGCGAGAGCGACTTTTACGGTTTTGCTGAACGGCCATGATGGCTCCTTACAAAGATCGAAAAAATGGATCAGAACAAATTGAGTTGTCTTAACTAAAAATTATAACATAATTTTCAGTTAAGTTTACCTTTCAAACTTGCCAAAACATCAAACGGATTATCACGTTTTTCTTCGGCAATGTTCTGAATGGCAGGTTGATGCTTATGCTCGCAAGCGTCATGCTTAGGAGATAAAGGCAACAACAATAACAATTCATCTTCTATAAGTGACAGTAAATTAGCCGTCGCAGGCGAATCATAATCGCCTTTGGTGGTGGCTTCACTTTCACCTAATACAATGAAATCAGCATCCTCATCCAAGCGCTCTATCAGTGACTCATCATCCACAAGAGCTAGATGAAAATCTGAAACGAGGTCTATTTCTACAGAACCCAAGCAGCGTTGGCATTCCATTGGAACTCTCGTTTCAATATGACCATCTAGCCATACAATGCGATGATACGCATCCATTGATAGCTTACAGTCTATGTTAACCAATTGATCATCAATTGATCCAACAGCTTCACGGGCGATACGAGCAAAGCGAGACAATGGCAGGTTACCTGACCATGTAAAGCCCTGTTCAGCCCATTTAAACGGCTCAATCTGTGCCGGAAAGGTATTTGCTGACATAATTAAGGCGGCAATTCTACAAATTCATCAGTACTCTGTCAAAGATTAAGATACAATTTTGTACTTATTTAGACAGACCAATTTTGGGTAACACAGTCATGCATCTGTTGCAGCCGCAAACAGAAGTGAATTTTTCATCACTTGTGAGCACACTTCCAACCACCAATTCTGACACTTCGCACCCCCAAGTGCAACTCTCGGACTGGGCAAAACTCAATACAGAAACGGAACAGGTGGACTGGCTCATCTTACACTTTAATCACTGGTTTTCCCACCTAAATGTGAACTTGGTCAAAGGTGATTTTGAACCTGAGTACTTTCCTGCCACGGTAACACAGCCTGCACGAATTCAATTTGCACATGGTTTCTTTAATAGTGCCTTGCATGAAATTAGCCATTGGTGCATTGCAGGCGAACAACGACGTTTATTGCCAGACTTAGGCTATTGGTATGCTCCCGATGGTCGCACTCAGGAACAACAAGCCTTATTTGAACAGGTTGAAATTAAGCCTCAAGCCATTGAATGGCTATTTGCTCAAGCGTTTGGACGTAAATTCCGTGTATCTTTAGATAACCTGACCGGTGAAGGTGGAGATGGCCGCACATTTAAAGACAATGTCTTTGCCCAAGTACAGCGTTATTTTAACGGAGAAGCCAAATTACCACGCGATGCAAAACGCTTTATTGAATGTATTTGTTACTGCACCCGAGGTGGCAAAACATTACAAATTGCAGAGTTTGAACGAAAAAATTTGGATTAAATGCAATAAAGCACAAGGCAATGATTGCAACTGACATCAATCCCCTTTCATAATGAGCCTAACGTCACATTTACGCTACTGAGGAATTCATATGTTGCATTTAAGAGTACATCCTGAAAATCCACAGCCGCGTCTAATCAGCCAAGCGGTTGAACGCATACGCGCAGGCGATGTGGTGGTCTATCCAACCGATGCTGCTTATGCGATTGGTTGCCAAATTGGTAATAAAAACGCGATGGAGCGCATTTCACAAATTCGTGGTTTAGGCGCAAAACACCAATACGCCATTATTTGTGCCGATTTATCGGATATTGCCACCTACGCCAAAGTGGACAATGCCATGTATCGTCTGCTGAAAAACAATACGCCTGCGGTCACCACATTTATTTTACCTGCGACCAGTGAAGTTCCACGTCGCTTGATGCATCCCAATAAAAAAACCATTGGTTTGCGTATTCCAAGCAACCCTATTTGTCGCATGCTGCTTAAAGAATTAGGCGAACCGTTACTGACCAGTACCCTGATTTTACCGGGGCAAGAAGACCCTTTAGATGATCCATACGAGATTGATCTACAACTCAACAAACGTATTGATGTACTGATTGATGGTGGCTTAGGCACACTTAGCACCACCAGTATTATTGATTTATCGGGCGACAACCCGCAAATTGTGCGTCGTGGTGTGGGAGATGTGAGTGCTTTTGAATAAGCATTCACTACCTGCAAAGTGATTGACAGCACTACGGTTTAAAAGCCTTACTTGCACGAATTAAACCCATGACTTTATTTCAGGTATTGTTAAATTTGCAGCAGTTTTCGGATGAGATGCACATTTATGTGCAACATTCGTGGACGCTAGATTCCGATGCAATCGTGTGTTCCCAAACTGCATTCACAGCAACAATACCTGAACCTCCCGATTCTTATACTTACTTTTTAGATGCAGCACTATGTAAAGCACTTTTAGCGCAATCGCAAACTCGTAATCTGTGTTTACAAGACAGCTGCATGGCAATGATTGAATACGCATTACAGAATAAAACAGAAATAAATACTTAAAGATTGAATGAGTTAATTTTTACAACTTGCCTTAAATCTCCCTCAATCCCGATTTATTTTAGGCTTTTTTTGATATTTGGTCGTAGAACAGATTTATTTCAATCACGATATCCTTTAGACTAGCCGCTATTAATTCTGAGCTATTTCTCCATCTCCTTCTTATCTGAAGCGGAAATAGCATTTGCATGCTTTTGAAAATTCGCGTGGCCCAACACTGTAATGAATCAATCCCTCCACAATGCGATGGAACCTGCCCAACACATTCGTGTGTTAGATGAGTGGCAAGAGTCGATTCCTGAGGATTTGTATATTCCTCCTGCAGCATTTGAAATTCTGTTAGAGCATTTCGAAGGACCACTCGACTTTTTAATTTACCTGATTCAAAAAAATGGCTTCGATTTACTTCAGTTAGATATTGCCCCGATTGCATCGCAATATTTGTCGTATATGGATGCCATGAAATCGCTAAATATTGAACTGACTGCCGATTATATGGTGATGGCGGCATTACTGGCCGATTTAAAATCCCGCCTGTTGTTGCCTAAACCTGCAAGTATCAGCAGCATTGAAAAAGACCCAAAACAAGAGCTGATTGACCGTTTAGAAACCTATTTAAGAATCAAGCAAGCAGCTGAACGCTTGGGGCAAATGTCTGTTTTGGAACGCGATACCTTTGCTACCAATGTTAGCTTAGGGCATACCGCAGTCAATAATGTTGGCTATGCAGCCGATCAATTACGTGATGCCTTGTTCTGTATTTTTAATCGTCCTGAACCTGTCACCCATCAAGTTTTGCAAGAACCTGTTTTACTTGAAGAACGGATTGCATTTATTGAAGCCAAACTCGCATCGGGTGAAGTACTAAGTTTTGACGCGTTGCTTAAACCAAGTCAGGGACGCATGGGCATGGTGGTGACCTTTATGGCGATTTTAGAACTGACCCGCCAGCAAAAAGTGTGCATTATCAGCAGCGGTATTGAAGCACCATTGAGCATTCAAGGGGCGCAGACATGAATCCAGAACCAATAATTTCAAGCTTGTCTGAAGGCGAACAACAGCATGAAGTGCTGATGCAACTCGAAGCAATTATTTTTGCCAGTGACAGTGCTGTGTCTTTAGCACGTCTGAAAGAAGCGTTTCAAGATAAGTACAGCAAAGCGCAATTGCGCCAGTTTTTACAACAATTGGCCATGTTACAACATGGTCGCTCGATTGAACTGATCGAAACCGCACAAGGTTTCCGTTTTCAGGTGCGGGCAAAGTATCGTACAATTATTACACAGGTATGGCCTGAACGTCCGACCCGACTTTCACCCTCACTGCTAGAAATACTGGCTGTGATTGCCTACCACCAACCTGTGACCCGTGCAGATATTGAACAAATTCGCGGAGTATCAAACAATAGTCAAATTTTACGTACATTGTTTGATTGGAACTGGATTAAAGAATCAGGTTTCCGAGAACTCCCAGGAAGACCTGCGTTGTTGGTTACAACGCCTCAATTTTTAAATGCGTTTGGCTTGAATTCCTTAAGTCAATTGCCTCCCCTACAGGATGCCAAGGAAGCTTTCATGGCACTCGATGCATCTGCGTCTGTGTCTTGAATAGGTAAACTGTTGATGATCATTTCTAAGGTTATGCTGTCATGAGTGAAAAGTTGCAAAAGGTACTCGCACGAGTAGGCTTGGGTTCTCGCCGTTATATGGAAGAAGTCATTGCCGCTGGTCGTGTGAGTGTCAACGGCCAAGTTGCCCAAGTGGGTGAACGTATCGAACCAGGTGATGAGCTTCGCATCGATGGTCGTAAAGTTCAGTTCCAAATTGAAGATGAAATTCGTCGTCGTGTTCTGATTTACTACAAACCAGAAGGCGAAATTTGCTCACGCAACGACCCAGAACAGCGCCCAACTGTATTTGATAACCTGCCTGCAATTGCCAATGATCGTTGGGTAATGGTTGGTCGTCTGGACATTAACTCGACAGGTTTATTGCTATTCACCAACGATGGTGAATTAGCCAACCGTTTAATGCACCCATCGAACGAAATTGAACGTGAATATGCAGTTCGTGTGATGGGTGAAGTGACACCACAACTGAAAAACAACATGCTGCGCGGCGTAGTGCTAGATGATGGCCCTGCCAAGTTTGAATCTTTCTCTGAAATTGGCGGTGATGGTATTAACCGCTGGTATCAAGTGGTGGTAAAAGAAGGTCGTAACCGCGAAGTTCGTCGTATTTTTGAATCACAAGGTCTGAAAGTCAGCCGTCTATTGCGTACCCGTTACGGCACGGTAATTTTACCGCGTGAATTACGTACAGGTCGCTGGATGGAATTGGATAAAAATGACATCGATAACCTTGCCAAAGCGGTTGAGTTAAAACCACGTCAAGGCACAGGTTTGTACGGCATGGCAAAACGTCGCAATGAGCGTATGCAGGAAAAACCATTGGCGGCTCGTCGTGGTGGTTTCTTGCGTCAGCAACGTCGTGACACCGAAGAAGCTGCACAAAACACAGGTTTTGCACCACGTGAATCACGCCAAGAAGGTAACAGTTACGGCAACCGTGAGCGTCGCCAAGACGGTAACAGCTATGGCAATCGTGAACGTCGCCAAGACGGCAATAGCTATGGCAACCGTGAGCGTCGCCAAGACGGTAACAGCTATGG
The DNA here is from genome assembly GCF_013417135.1 of Acinetobacter sp. YH16051. Classification (NCBI taxonomy): domain Bacteria; kingdom Pseudomonadati; phylum Pseudomonadota; class Gammaproteobacteria; order Moraxellales; family Moraxellaceae; genus Acinetobacter; species Acinetobacter sp. YH16051. Next base: position 127,756 of record NZ_VPEN01000005.1, read on the forward strand.
CAACCGCGAACCACGTCAGGATGGTAACAGCTACAGCAACCGTGAACCACGTCAGGATGGCAACAGCTACGGCAACCGTGAACGTCGTGACGAAAATGCACCACGCAAACCGTTTGGCAATAAAAGCTTTAAAAAATTCTAAAAGCTGAAATACGCCAAATTGATAAAAAGCCACACGTTCATGTGTGGCTTTTTTATTGGGCAAATTGGTTGGACAAAAAATAATAAAAATTAAATATTTGGCAATACAGGAATTTCAATCCACTGTGCTTTTGGAAAGCTTTTTGACAAATAATTTTTTAAATATTTGGCAGTATCCTGCGAAATTAAAGGGTCTTGTGATTCATCGTTCAAATTATATGCCAATGCATGTAAATTCAAACCACGTGTTTTTAAAGCTTCCAAACTGAGCAAAGTGTGGTTAATACTGCCCAAACGCCCAGAACTCACCAAAATAACAGGATATTGTTTTTGCTCAATATAGTCGATGGTGAGTAGGTCTGTGGTCAGCGGCACCATGAGTCCACCCGCACCTTCTAATAATACTGCATCATACTTTGCTGCCAGTTGCGCAGTCGCAGCCTCAATTTTAGCAAAGTCAATCTCACGACCATCAATTTGTGTAGCCAAATGCGGTGAAGCAGGATAACTAAAAATTTCAGGCATGGTGAGCTTGTCATCATCTTCAGGCAACCATTCACTGCCCATAATTTTACGATGCTGCTCAATATCTTCTGAAACGTCTTGATTGCCTGTTTGAATCAATTTTTGGGTAATAGTCTGAATACCCTGTCCATTCATGGTCTTGGCCAAATAACCTGTGGCATAGGTTTTACCAATCCCTGTATCAATACCACTCACAAAATAAACTTGAGCTGTCATGGCATTCTCCGTGCAAGACAATAAATAGGATGATACGTGAGCGTATAACTTTTTTGCTGTGAGCTATGCTGCTGACTAAACTGTTCATAGCCCCGATAAAATTCGGTTAAAGTCGTTTTGTTCCAACGCTGCCCTTGCGCTGTACCCGTGACACCCGTGGCTTTTAAATGCTGCAAAATCTGTTTGGGATGTTCAAAACTTAATGATTCAAGCTGCTCTGAACAGTGTAATACTTCAAAGCCCTGCTGTTTAAGCTGTTGTTGTAACGCATCCATACTCAAATAATGTAAGCCTTGACCTGTTAATTGCTTAATTTCAGTCAAGTTTTGAGGGCCAAACGTCGAAAAGCACAAATACCCTTGCGGCTTTAACGCTTGATTCGCCTTGCACAATAATGCTCCAAAATCTTCCACCCATTGCAAAGCCGAACTCGAACAAATTAAATCCAAAGACTGCGGAAAATCGAGCTGTTCTATATCGCCAATTAAGCCATGAATTTGCGTACTAGTTGTTTGAGGATGATGCAGATACGCATGCAACACTTCGGCATATAAATCATTTAAAGTCAGCTGTTGAATTTGAAATTCACGCAGTAGCAAGTCGGTTAAATTCCCTGAACCACAGCCGATTTCCAAGACGTTTTCAAAGCAAGGCTGAGGTTGATCTGACAACTTTTGCTGCACAATATATTGCTGCATTTTTGCCATTAACTGCTGACAAATTTGCTGCTGTACCACGGCATGCGTTTTATAACTCTGATGAGCGCGGGCAAAACGCTGTGCCACTTGTGCCTTATCTATACGCATACGCACACTCAAAGCAAATCCAGTAACTGTGTTAAATCTGCCGTTTCAAATTGCGTATTTAAACAAATCCGCAGTCTTGAACTGCCTTGCGGCACAGTCGGTGGACGTACAGGCATCACATAAAAACCTGCAGCCTGTAACTGTCGGGCTTTGCTTACAGTTGCAGTAGAGTCGCCAATAATCACAGGTACAATTTGCGAAGTTGATGGGCAAGCAAAACCTTTGGCCTGAATCCCCTGCTGTATAGATTGGCTCAAGGCCGCCAAATGCTGACGCTGTGCCTGCATGTGCACAATCTGATTCAGCATAAACTGCGTCCACGCCATACAAATAGGTGGCTGTGCGGTACTAAAAATTAGCGGGCGCATCCGATTAATCAGATAATCGCGGATAATCGGATCACAGATCAAATATCCCCCAACTGAAGCAATGGCTTTGCCAAACGTCCCAACCAGAAAATCAATGGCATCAATCACGCCATACTGTTCGGCACAGCCCAAGCCTTGCTGCCCACGTACGCCAATGGCATGTGCTTCATCGACATATAACATAACTTTGGCAAACTGCTGTTTCAGCGCGACCAATGCGGCTAAATCAGTTTCATCACCATCCATACTAAAAATGGATTCAGTCACCACAATAATGCGTTCATAATTGTCATCAGCATGATATTGCATCAGCAATTGCTGCAAATGTGCCAAATCATTATGCCGATAACGCAAATATTTGGCAGATGACAAACGAATGCCGTCAATCATGCTGGCATGTACCAGTTTATCGGCCAAAATTAGGGTTTTCGCATCTGCCAATGCAGGTAAAATACCAATATTCATGTGATAGCCGCTATTAAACAGCAAGGCAGCTCGCCCATGAAATAATTGCGTTAATGTGGCTTCAAGCTGTTCATAGGCAGGGAAATTTCCAGTCAGTAAACGTGATGAAGATGCACTCATTAAACGCTGTGCATTCGGTGTTTCATCAAAAAACTGTTCACGTAAGCGCAAATCAGAGGCTAAACCCAAATAATCATTGGAAGATAAATTCAGCATCTGCTGTTGCTGAATTTCAATTGTTTTACCTTGCTGCTGATTGCTGCGAAATTGACGAAAATTGCCCTGTTGGCGAAGCTGATCAAGCTGTTCTGCATAGTGATCGAGTAAACTCATGCGCTCGCTCCTTGCATACCTGTCACCACCTCAGCCAATTGCTGCAATAAAGTATTTAGTTCTGCTGCTGTAATCACATACGGCGGCATCACATAAACCAATTTACCAAATGGACGCACCCAAATACCGCGTTGCACAAATTCTTGTTGCAGGCTTTGCATATCGACAGCATGTTTTAGCTCCACCACACCAATTGCACCTAAAACCCGCACATCCTGCACCCATGCCAAATTAGCCAATGGCGTTAAATGCTGTTCAAGTTGCTGCTGAATGCGTTGAATATTGGCTTGCCAGTCTTGTTCTAATAATAATTGGGTACTTTTTACTGCAACCGCGCAGGCCAGTGGATTTGCCATAAAGGTCGGGCCATGCATAAACACACCTGCCTCACCCTGCGAAATCATTTCTGCAACATGCTTCGTGGTCAATGTGGCAGACAAAGTCATATAACCGCCTGTCAGCCCTTTGCCGATACACATAATATCGGGTTCGACCTGAGCATGTTCCCATGCAAACAACTTGCCTGTACGCCCAAAACCTGTGGCAATTTCATCAAAAATTAACAACACATCATATTGTTCACAGAGCAATTTGGCTTGACGCAAATATTCAGGATGATAAAAGCGCATGCCGCCTGCACCTTGCACAATCGGCTCAATAATCATGGCAGCAACCTGCTGATGATGCTCTGCCAAACTTTGCGCCAGCTCTGCAATATCGTCAGGATTCCACTTTTGATCAAATGCGACTTGCGGTGCGGAAACAAAATAACGCTGTGCCAGACTTGAGCCAAAAACCTGATGCATCCCTGTGACAGGGTCACAGACTGACATGGCATTCCATGTATCGCCATGATAGCCAGAACGAGTGGTAATAAAGTTGGTTTTTTCAGGCTTGCCTTGTGCAGTCCAATATTGCACGGCCATTTTCAAGGCGACTTCTACCGCAACTGAACCTGAATCTGCATAAAAAATTTTATCTAAACTTGGTGGCGTGATTTGCAGTAACAAACGCCCAAGTTCAATGGCTGGGCTGTGAGTTAAACCACCAAACATGATATGTGCCATGTTGTCGAGTTGTTCTGTGACAGCACGATTCAGTTCAGGATGATTATAACCATGAATCGCGCACCACCACGATGACATACCATCAATCAATTGACGACCATCTTCAAGTTCAATGATGCTGCCAAATGCCCGCTTTACTTTGAAAGTCGGCAGCGGCTGAGTCATAGAGGTATAAGGATGCCAAAGATGTTCACGATCAAAAGCCAAATCCATCTGTTCTGTCATCCTGTCCTCATCCTTGAAATTACAAAACTAAGCTGTCGTAAATCTTAAACCTGTCTGCCTGCAAAATAAATTGCGAGATTTGTCAGTTATCCCTGAGTTGACGGATTTTTCTGTAAATATTGGCAGATTTTGCTAGTCAGCTCATCCGCATGGAACAATGGCAGCCCATGCGAGCCTGATAAAACATCTACACTTAAAAACTTTGCAGCTAAATTTTGCAGTTTAGCTGCAACTTTGCAATCAACTAAAACATCCTGCTCGGCAAAAAGATGATACTGCAGACCTGTATAATTTTTAAGCTTAGTCACCAAGTTTAAGTTTTCCAATAAATCCAAACCGTGTTGAAGCAAAGATTGCGGCTGTGGCTGAACCAAACTTTGTAATTGTAATAGGTCGGTTTTACTACTAGTGACACCCTGACACACCATAAAACCAAAACGCTTTAGGGTCAGAATTGGGTCTTGTGCAAAAGATTGTTTAAACTGGGCAAACGTGGCTTGTGGCATAGCGGTATCCCAATCGGCTTGTGCAACAAAACACGGATTGGATGCAATGGTAATTAAGGTTTTATATCCTGCATATTGGCTGGCAATCGCATCGACCAGTAGCGTTGCCAATTGCCCACCCAGTGACCAGCCCATAATTACATCAAACTGACGTGCAAATTCAACCTGTTGCTGCATGACTTGAGCATCAGTAGCGTTAAAAATATTGATGAGCTCAACCCGAAAACCTTGTGCAGTTAAGGCTTGCTGTAACGGATTTAAGAGTGCAGTACCACCGCCCCAGCCTGTAATCAATAAAATCTGTTGTTGCACGTGGCTTGCTCTCAAGTTAGAAAATCACCTCAGTATAATACTGAATCGGCTCAATCGACATCTGCAAAGCACCAAGATACATCCTTAAAAAAACCAATTGATATAAAAAAGCCAATCTATAAAAACCGATCTATAAAAAAACCCGACTTATCATAAATCGGGTTTTGGTCTATTTTGCTTTGATCAGATTACATTTGCGATTGAATGTAGTTTTGTAAACCAATCAATTCAATTAAACGTAATTGTTTTTCCAACCAGTACGTATGATCTTCTTCTGTGTCGGTCATTTGCTGACGCAACATATCACGGCTGACATAATCGCCTTTTTCTTCACACAATTTTACGCCTTGCGCCAATTTTTCACGTACTTCGTATTCCAGTTTTAAATCGGCTTTTAAGCAAGACACCACATCTTCACCCACGTCGATGTCATCGCGCTGCATATTTGGAGTGCCTTCAAGGAACAATACACGACGAATTAAAGCATCGGCATGCTGCGCTTCTTCCTGCATTTCATGGTCAATGCGCTCAAAAATTTTGCTTAAACCCCAATCTTCATACATACGCGAATGAATCAGGTATTGATCGCGAGCAGCCAGTTCGCCACCAATCAACATATTTAAATAGTCTACGACTTCTGGATTGCCACGCATTTGCTGTACTCCCTTTCTTAATCCAGTCATTATGGACACATTCAGGCAAAATTGCAAAAGTTAATTATTGTAAACCCATGATTTTTATAAAATTAAAATGAGAAACATACGCATTTGCAATATAACTTAAAAATTCCCATATATAAAACAACTGCTTGGCAAAACTTAGCTTTAAAAATGACAATACAATGATTTTGCATCATTTTGTAAATATTGAAAGAAACCATACTTTGACGCTCAAGTATCGTAAAAAACGCCTAAAAAGCGGATTTTAAAACCCAGCTGCTTTATGATAGTCACGAGTTCCATCACTTTCTTAAAATAATGACAAATCTAAATACATCTGCACCCATTTTAGTCACAGGCGCAACAGGCTATATTGCCAGTTGGGTCATTAAAAACCTGCTTGAACAAGGACATACCGTACACGCGACGGTGCGTGATCTGAATAAAACCCACAGTTTTCAACATCTGACTGATATCGCGGCAAAAAGCACAGGCAACTTACAATTATTCCAAGCCAACTTACTTGAAGAAGGTGCTTTTGATGCCGCCATGCAAGGTTGTGAAATCGTGCTGCACATGGCCTCGCCTTTTGTGGTCACCAATTATAAAGATGCAGTTAAAGACATTATTGAACCTGCCGTCATAGGCACCGAAAATGTATTAAACAGCGTTAATCGTACTGCATCGGTAAAGCGTGTAGTGGTGACTTCAAGTATTGCTGCAACCTATGGCGATGCGATTGATATTTTAAATACGGCCAATAATCGCTTTGATGAAAGTCACTGGAATACTAGCAGCAGCCCTGAGCATCAGCCTTATCCTTATTCAAAAGTGGCAGCCGAACGCAAAGCTTGGGAAATGGCAAAGGCACAAAACCGCTGGGATTTGGTCTGTATCAACCCTGCTTTGGTGCTTGGCCCATCGTTGACCAAAAACACCCAATCGGGCAGCGTGGAAGTGTTATTGCAGTTTGCCAACGGTATGACCTTGGCAGGTGTCCCTGCTATGTGGAATGGCATTGTCGATGTGCGTGATGTTGCCGATGCTCACATTCAGGCCGCATTCAACCCTGCTGCTGAAGGTCGCTATATTATTAGCGGTGGCACACTCAGCTTATTGGAAATGGGCAAAATTTTAGCGCAGTACTTTGGACGTAAATACCCTTTCCCACGCAATCAGTTACCTAAATTTGCCTTTAAAGCCTTTGGCCCTCTACTTGGTTTTTCCCGTAAATTTGTGGAACTGAATATGGGCTACCCAATTTATTTTAATGCGGAAAAAAGTCAGCGTGAATTGGGTATGCACTACCGCAATATTGAAACCAGTCTAGTCGAACATTTTCAGCAACTCATTGATGATGGCATTGTGAAGAAACGTTAAACCTTCGACTTCTCTCAGTAAAAACCAAGGCACTTCATCGCTGAAGTGCCTTTGTACCTATTAGTGGATAAAATGTAGGATGATGCTTATTCAAGCACACCATATTCCTGCATCAGCTGAATAAACTCAGCTTCATTCATGACTTGCACACCCAACTTCTCAGCTTTTTCCAGCTTCGAGCCTGCTTTCTCACCCGCCACGACACATTTGGTTTTCCCCGAAACGCTGCCACTCACCCGTGCACCCAAAGCCTGCAACAACTGAGTCGCTTCATCGCGTCCCATTTGGCTCAACGTCCCTGTAATCACCCAACTTTCACCATTCAAAGGCTGACGTGTCGGTGCAATCGGAGCATCCCAATGAATGCCTGCAGCTAATAAACGATCCAACACTTCTAAATTATGCGGCGCTTGGAAAAAGTCCAAAATCCATTCTGCCGTAATATCTCCCACATCTGGAGTTTTCTTTAACGCTTCTAAATCAGCTTCACGCAAAGCCTCTAAAGTCTGAAAAGTATTGGCAAGCATCCGCGCGGTGGTTTCGCCCACACCACGAATTCCCAAGGCATAAATAAACGCAGCCAAAGTAGTTTTTTTGCTGTTTTCAATCGAGTCAATCAAGTTTTGAACCGACTTCTCACCCATTTTTTCAATGCCGAGCAAAGTGTCGCGGTGTTCGTGTAAATGATAAATATCAGCCACATTTTGTAGCAAGTTCAGATGCAGTAATGACTCCACCCAACGATCACCCAAACCTTCAATATCCATGGCTTTACGTGACACAAAATGACGAATCGCTTCAATACGCTGTGCCGCACAATACAAACCGCCTGAACAACGCGCCAAAGCCTCACCTTCAGGCATCACCACAGGCGAATCACACACAGGGCATTGTTCAGGTAAATGCACTTCTTGCGCATCGGCAAGGCGAAATTCAGGCCAGACTTTTTCAACTTTGGGAATCACATCACCACTACGGTAAACACTGACCGTATCGCCTAAACGCACATCCAAACGGTGAATTTCACCAATATTATGCAAAGTAACATTGGATACCGTCACACCACCTACCGCAACGGGGTTTAAACGTGCCACAGGCGTCAACGTACCTGTGCGCCCCACTTGCCAATCAATATTTTCAATGGTGGTTAAAGCGGCAACTGCAGGGAATTTATAGGCAGTCGCCCAGCGCGGCTCACGACTTAAAAAGCCCAATTGCTGTTGCTGTTTCAAGTCATTGACCTTGACCACCATGCCATCAATTTCAACGCTTAAATTCGGACGCTCAAGGTTAATTTGCTCATAGGCCGCCTGAACATCTTGAATGCTCTTGCAGACAAAATGACGTTCGCCAATTTCAAAACCAAACTGCCCCAACCATGCCAAACTGTCGGACATGGTGCTTTGTCCATGAGGCGGCACACATTGCGCAATGCCATAAGCATAGAATGCTAAAGGACGTGAAGCCGCAATATTCGGGTCTAACTGACGCAAACTGCCTGCTGCTGCATTGCGTGGATTGGCAAAGGTTTTTTCACCTTTGGCTGTATTGGCCGCATTGAGTTTTTCAAAACCAAGTTTTGGCATCAACACTTCACCACGCACTTCCAAAAATTCAGGAATAGCCGTTTCTGTCGCACTCAAAACTTTCGGTAAATTGCGGATAGTTTTGACGTTGTGGGTAATGTCTTCCCCTGTTTCCCCATCACCACGGGTCACACCACGCACTAAAACACCATGTTCATACCAAAGTGAAATCGCCAAACCATCAAATTTGAGTTCGACATCGTATTCAATATTTTGGTTGGGCAAACGCTCTTCGACACGTCTTGCAAAGGCAAATAATTCTTCCTGATTAAACACATTGCCTAAAGACAACATTGGCACAGCATGTGTAACCGTGGTGAACTTTGCCAAAGGTGTGCCACCGACTTTATTGGTCGGTGTATCGGGTTGAACTAAATCTGGATACTGTTGTTCCAACGCTTTTAGTTGATGGAAAAGCTGATCATATTCACTGTCTGCAATTGTCGGTTGATCCATCACATAATAGGCATGATTGTGCTTGGCAAGCAGTTGAATCAATTGACGCATTTGCGCCACGACGGTTAAATCTACAGACATATTTTCCACCATAAAAAAGGGCGGTCTTGTTCCGCCCTTCAATTTTTTCTATGTAGCGCATGCTACAGCTTGTATTGCTGCGCACATTATAAAAATGCGGCTGCAAAGTTGCAATTTATCCTACTGCACTCAGTTCAATTGCCAAACACTTGACGTAGCTTATACCCAGTACGAGATCGCAATTCTAGGCATGACTTGCCTGACCAGCACGATAATCTATCGCCTGATGACGCCAGTGTTCACGTAATTGTGGAGTAAACTCTAAATGGTTTTGGTCATAGACCGTTCCATCAATTTCACGTGCAATCAGTCCTGAAATGCTGACCATGGTATCAAAGGCATTTTGCACATCGCTGTGCGGCAAAGCGAGGAAGAACGCTAAACCTTTAACTTGTTCGCTCGATAAAGTTTCTAAATCAAAACCATCTGCGCCTTCATCATTAATTTGTAAAACTGAAAATAATAATTTAGTGCCATCTTCGTTATAGCGATGGAAACATGACATTTCACCGAAACGTAAACCATATTTCATCAAGACTTTTAAGGCTTTATCGCCCGAAAGTATGCGACGTTCAGGGAAGACATTCAGCGCGATAAAAGATTCAGCGGTTGCCAAGGCACTTTCTTCATCCATGATTTTTTGTTCATGCAAATGCGAATCTAAAATGCTGCTTTCTTCATTAAATTCTGAAATTTCAGCAGTTTCAATGTGTTGATTCAGGCTGTATTCAGTCGAAGCTTTGTTTTGCTCGACAGTCTGCGCATTCGGTTCAGTTTCTACAATCACTTGCTGAATTTCATCCGATAATGAATATTCTGAAGTTGTCGCTGTCGGGCTTGGCGTGTCTTGTGCAACTTCAGACTTCGATATCGTTGTGGATGGATCAAGCTCAGAATTTTCTGTATTTGCCTGCAAACTCGGTTCAACTTTGTCAGTTTCTGTGCTTGAAGAAGCCACGACATCATCCGTTAAAGCCTGTGGTTCAGACTTGGCAGGCGCATCTTGCGTAACTTCATCTACCGTTAAAGTCGGCTCCACACGCGGTGGCGTAGCGTCGCTTTGCAATTGGTCACGTACATGGCGTGGAATAATCGGTTTTTGGCTTTCTGCATTAAATTGCAGTTCCGAATCTAAGGATGGCGCTGAATCTACAGGTTTTTTTAGAATCATTTTCAAACCAAACGCCATGATCACAATAGCGATGACAATTCCAACGATTGTGGTGATTTCCATATTATGCCTCCGCGACTAGGCCGTATTCTGCGGCTTCTTCTAAATTTACGGTTACTAATTTTGAGGTTCCCGGTTCAGGCATGGTAACACCTAAGAGGTCGGTTGCCATCGTCATAGCAAGTTTATTATGTGTAATGTAAATGAATTGCACTTGTTCAGAAAGTTCTTTTACTAAATTACAAAAGCGCCCCACGTTAGCATCATCTAACGGTGCATCAACTTCATCGAGTACGCAAAATGGCGCTGGGTTTAAACGGAAGATTGCAAAAACCAAAGCCAAAGCTGTCAGTGCTTTTTCACCCCCTGAAAGTAAGGCCAAAGAACTGTTGCGCTTACCTGGTGGACGCGCCATCAATTTCACCCCAGATTGCCAGTCATCTTCCAAGCTCAGACTCGCTTCACCGCCATTAAAGACTTTAGGAAACAACTCCTGCAATTCGGTATTCACCTGATCAAAAGTATTCATAAACAGTTTACGAGTTTCCTGATCAATACTTTTCATTGCCGCCTGTAACTGCGAAACGGTATTTTCCAAGTCTTCAATTTGATGGCTTAATTCTGCAAAACGGGCAGATACTTCTTCATATTCTTCCGAAGCCGCCAAATTGACCGCACCCAATTTATCAAACTGTTGCTGCGCTTTCGCCAGTTTTTGTTGATGCGCAGCGACATCAATCTGCAAACCTGTGATGATCTCGCTGTTTAAATCTTTTAACTGTTCAGAATAATGCTGATAGTCCGACTTTGCCGATTGCCATGCCAAGCGCTTTTCTTCGAGTTTGGCACGTAATTGTTCATCTTGCTGCTGTTGCTGCTGCCGTTGCTCGGTCAGTTGCTGCTGTTTGGACTGCACACTGTTCAATTCCACTTGCCATTCCTGCCAAGTTTTTTGCAGCTTTTCAGTCTGCTGCTGCTGCTCTGAAAACTGAGTTTCCAAGTCAGGCAATTCCAACTGAACAGGATCGACAAACTTTTTGGCTTGTTCCATTTGCGCCACAATTTGTTGATATTGTGCTTTTAAGAAAGTGGCATCTTTTTCTAACAGTTCAATTTGCTGCTGAGTTTGTACCGCTTGACGACGTAACAGATCCACTTCTTGTTGCTGCTGCTGAAACTGTTGCTGTGAACTATCCAGCTGCTCATTCAGCTGCTCGACCTGAAATTGCAAGATTTTATACTGCGGTAAGGCTTGCTCAAGTTTAAAAGCCAAAGCATGCAAATCAATTTCCAGATCATCTTTTTGCATGGCATCTTCTTCAAGCTGCTCATCTAATTGTGCCAATTGATGCTGTAATTGCTGTTGCTGTACTGCAAAAGCCTGTGCCGCACTTTCGGCTTTCGCCATTTGCACATCTAGCGTTTGCAAGGCTTGCTGTTGCTGTTTGAGCTGTTGCTGTTGTTGCTGCAATTGCTGCTGCAACTGTTTTACCTGTTGCTGCAATTCAGGCAGTTGCTGTTCTGCTTGCTCATATTGTGGCAGTTGCAACGCCAACGCCTGTTCAATTTCATCCAAGCGAATCCGATGGCTTAATGCCCCTTGCCCTGCCTGTGCCGCTTCATCATAAAACAGCCCGATTACCCAGTCTGCTCCCACATGATAACCATCTAAACTAAGGATAGACTGCCCTGCTTGTAATTGCACTTGCAATGCCAAAGCCTGCGATAAACTTTCTGTAATTGCGACACTTTGCCACAAGCTACTTTGCGGTGAAGCAATCCAGTCACTGAGCGACTCACACCCCGAAAGCTGTATTTTTGATGTTTTTGAATCTACAGCCAAATGAATTTTTAGCTGACGTGCGCGGCTGTCCTGAAATTCAATATCTGCTTCTACCACCTGCGCAGATAACCATTTAGCCAAGAACTTTTCAATTAAATTGGCATGTGGTTTCGCCACATCTGCAAGTTGTAATACTTGCATCAACTGCACCACATCGGTTTGGGCTTTTGGACTTTGCTTAATGAGCAATTGATTGAGGTTTTTCTGTTCTGACTGCAAAATCTGAATCTCAGATTTTAAGGTCGCACACTGTGCTTTGTGCTCATTATAGTTGGTCTGCAACGTGGCGAGTTGCTGAGTGCTGTCTTGAATATTCTGTTCTAGTGTTAGCATTTCAGCCTGCAAGCGGGTCTTTTCGTCTTGCAGTTGTTGCATTCCCTCTTGCTGATCTTGCGGCTGAATTTGTGCAAACTGCTGTGTCAGGGTTTGTTTTTGCTGTTCAATACGGCTGATATTTTTGGCTAACTGCTCACTTTGCGCCTGCATGTGCACATGCTTTTGTTGTTGCTGTTCTACTTGCGCTTTGACTTGGGCATATTGTGCAGCTTGGGTTTGTTGCTGTGCTTTTAAATCCTGAAATTGCTGGCTCTGCTGCTGCGCCAAATGATCTTGCTGCTGTAGATTTGCCTGTTGGTTTTCTTGCTGATCGACCAAACTCTCTAGCTGCAATTCAATCAACTGCAAACGCTCTTTGGTTTGTGCTTTTTGTTGTTCAAGCTGCGATAAAGTCGCGGTATTTTGCTGAAACAAACTTTGTTTTTGTTCCAAAGTCATTTTCAGTTCAGCCAGTTTCTTTTCTGCCTGTTGCCATTCTTGCTGTAGCGGTGTCGATTGCTGAATCAAACGCTGAAACAACTCACTGGTCGCAGTTAAGTCATGTTCCAAAGTGGTCAGCTCAGAGCGCACCAATTTAAAACTTTCCCCTAACTCATTCATACTCAGGGTATATTCTTGCTGTAAACGTGCACTTTGTTCACACTGAAAAGACAACACTTCGACTTTAATGGTGCGAATTTCGCTCTCAAGCGCTTTGTATTGAATTGCTGTTTCTGACTGACGTTTTAAGGTTTTTAATTGCGATTTTAGTTCTGAAGCAATATCTTCCAAACGCGCCAAGTTCTGCGTGGTGTGATCCAAATGCAGCATGGTTTCACGACGACGCGCCTGATAACGTGACACGCCTGCCGCTTCTTCAATAAACACCCGCATTTCTTCAGGTTTAGCATCAACCAAACGATTAATCATGCCCTGTTCAATAATTGCATAAGAACGCGGGCCTAAACCTGTACCCAGAAAAATATCGGTGATGTCACGACGACGACACTTGGTTCCATTTAAAAAATATTCAGACTTACCATCACGGTTGACCTGCCGACGTACCGACAGTTCATTATAGGCGTTATAAGCACCGCCCAATTTGCCATAGGTATTGTCAAAACGCAGTTCCACACTGGCTACACCTACAGGTTTGCGTTTGGCAGTTCCTGTGAAAATTACATCCTGCATACTGCCGCCACGCAACTGGCGCGCACTAGATTCGCCCATCACCCAACGAATGGCGTCAATCACATTGGATTTACCACAACCATTCGGCCCCACCACAGCGGTACGGTTGGCTTTAAAATGTAAGGTCGTACTGTCGGCAAAAGATTTGAAGCCAGAAAGTTTTAAACTGCTTAAACGCATAATGTCCCAATTAACGGCGTGAACGTCTTGCCCATGCAAGCTCGATCTGTTTCATACGGGTCAGAGATTCCAACACCAAGTTGCGCAAGTGTCGGCAAAAATCTTCCATAAATAAAGTGGCTTGTTGTGATTTTCTGCTTAAAATTGCATCACTCACCAGTTTAAATAATTCAAAAGATTCTTGTAACTCCCGACGCGAAGTATTTAAGGTCAAAAAGTAACTGCGTCTTAACGATGGCAATAACTCTTGATAGAACTTCATTAAATATAAATTTCCCACCATATCAGGCTGCCGTGCCAGATATTGAAAAATTAAATCATAAAACTTTTCAGTATTGCCCAAGCGACATTGCTCTGCCAGTTGCAGCAAAAGTTGTTGTAAGGCTTCGGCTTCATGCATTCGCCACGTGTCCGCAATACGCTGCACAATATAACCCAATAACAAACTGCTGCTGTCAAACAAAGCTCGGACTTGCTGTGCCGACATTTCCGACACAATTGCACCACGACGTGGAAAAATTTCAATCAGATGAGTACGTTGCAATAACAACAGCGCTTCACGTACCGAACCACGACTCACGTCCAGTTCTTTGGCGATGCGCAATTCCTGAATACGCTCACCTTCAACCAAATCACCGCTAATAATCTGTTCTGCGATGTGTCGGGCAATTTGTTCCGATAAACTTTCTGATTCTTGTTGTTGCATACTGTTCCTATCTTGTTTTTATAAGATGCAGTGATGAAAATTCGGAGCTACTCTCATTTAAGACATCTCAGGATCATCCTTCGACTGCAAGCATAGCTCCGATACAAGCATCTTTCTTTTTACTGCGAAACAGATCACAACGCCATGACATTGTCCGACAATTTCATGGCGCTAGAGCCAATTTTACATGGCTTAAAACAAAGAAAATAGCGACTCAACTTAGAAAAATACTCGCATACCCTGATATACAAAATAACAGCCAACGGTGGTCAACAAGCAGGCAAAACATTTTTTCAACATCGCTGGCGATAACAAATGTGCCACTTTCGCACCAACTTTGGCAGTAATAAAGCTCATCACACTAATGCCTATAAATGCATAAATGTGGATATAACCAATGGTATTGGGTACTGCAACTTCGGCTTGCTTACCAAACCACATAAAGCCTAATGCGCCCGCCACCGCAATTGGCAAACCACAAGCGGCTGAGGTTGCTACCGCTTTTTGCATGACCACGCCGTAACGGTTTAAGTACGGCACTGTTAAACTGCCACCGCCAATCCCAAAAATTGCAGAGGCAATGCCAATCCCACCGCCCGCCATGACTTGCTTTGCAGTTGAAGGCAAATGATGTGAAGGATCAACCGCAATATTTGCGCCTCTAAACATCTTAAAAGCCACCCACAGTGCAAAACCGCCAATTAATAATTGTAAGCCTTGCCCCGAAAGGAAATCGGCAATACCTGCACCAACAAATGCACCCACAATTAAACCAGGCGCAAGATTACGAAATACAGGCCACATCACCGCACCTTTTTTATGGTGTGCCGTAACTGAGCTGATCGAAGTTACAATAATGGTTGCCAATGATGTCCCCACCGCCATGTGCATTAACACCGATGGGTCATAATTGAGTTGAGTGAACACAATATATAAAATTGGCACAATAATTAAGCCGCCGCCCACGCCAAACAGCCCTGCTGCAAATCCAGCAATTGCACCAATCAATAAATATATGATTAACTCCATAAATATATTCCACTATTTGTAAATTCGTATGGATGTAGAAACCCGACAACTGCAACAACAACTCACAGAAGCAGGACAGCTTCCAGAAGTACTCATCCTGAAGCCGATTACCACTTCCACCAATGATGATGTACGGGAAATTGCACAAAAAGGTGTGCAGAGTGTCTTGGTATGCAGTACCAGACAAACGCATGGTCGAGGACAACGTCAACGGCAATGGGTATCACCCGAAGGGAACATCTATTTAAGCACATTGCTAAATTTACGAACACCTGTAAATGGGCGTTTGGCTTTAGAAATTGCGTTAAATATCTTGCAAATGCCGAGTCTACAGGCGCTGAATCTACAAGTAAAATGGCCAAATGACTTATACAGCCCGCAAGGCAAATGGGGCGGCATCTTAATTGAGCCAATTTCTGCACAGCAAGTCATTGTTGGGGTTGGGCTTAATCTTGCACCTGTCAGCTCAGCAGTTATTGATCAAAAAACCACATCTTTAACCGAACTGGGTTTGGTATCTATTGATCGTGTGCGCCTGATCGCAGAGCTTTATCTTGCCATTCAACAAGCCTGCGACTGGTTTAATCACGATTGCTATAATTTGGCATCTCGCTTCAATCATCATGCCGCATTTATGCAACAACAAGTTGAATTTGAACATTTTAAAGGTACTTGTCAGGGTACTTTTTTAGGCATTCAGGATGATGGCGCAGTGCAAATTGAAACGGCACAAGGGCTTGAAGTTTTTTATCAGGGACGTTTACGCCCTATCGATCATGCCGAGTCATCTTCATGAAAAATTTATGGCTAGATATTGGTAACACCCGCCTGAAATATTGGGTCACAGAACAAGACCGCATCATCGAACATGAAGCAGAATTGCATTTGCAATCTCCTGCCGATTTGTTGCTGGGTTTGATTCAACACTTTAAAAGTCTGAATGTGCATAAAGTAGGCGTGTCATCGGTACAAGATCAGAAGAATAATCAACGCATTCACTTGGTTTTAAAAACCCTGAATGTGCCTGTGATTTATGCCAAAGTGCATGCAGATTATGCAGGTTTGCATTGTGAATATGATATTCAACAATTGGGGATAGACCGCTGGTTGCAAGTGCTTGCCGTGGCAAATGACCCACAAGAAAATTATTGTGTCATTAGTTGTGGTACGGCGCTGACTATTGATTTGGCGGATGGACTGACGCATTTAGGCGGCTATATTTTACCGAACTTATATTTGCAACGTGATGCACTGATTCAAAACACCAAAGGCATTAAAATTCCCGATGCTGCATTTGATGAACTCACCCCAGGACGCAGCACCATTGATGCTGTTCATCATGGTATTTTACTCGGCTTGCTCAGCACCATTGAGCATGTAATTCGACAGTCACCACGTAAACTGATTTTAACGGGTGGCGATGCACCGCTGTTTGCCAAATTCTTGCAGCAATATCAACCGCAAGTCGAGCAAGATTTATTGCTCAAAGGTTTGCAGCGTTATATTCAATATGCAACCCATGAAGTGCACTAAAAACCAAACATTGCTCCATCTACGCTGATAAATCTTTCGGTGTAGCTGTCATCTACGAATAAAGAACAACAAAAAAGCAGGCGCATTTTTATGCGCCTTCTTTTTTAACACTTTGATTCTAAGATGTTTTTAACAATTATTTCTTGGTTGGGTCGTTGCCACCAAACAATGGGCCCATACCGCCGCCACTGAATTGCTTTTGTAAACCGCCCAGTGAACGCATCATTTTTGCCATGCCCGATGGATTGGCAAATTTTTTCATCATTTTTGCCATTTGTGCATGTTGCTTGATCAACTTATTCACTTCTGACACATCCATACCACAACCCGCAGCAATACGTTTTTTACGGCTTGGATTCATCAGGTCTGGGTTACGACGCTCTTTGATGGTCATCGACTGGATAATCGCTTCCATCTTTTTCACTTGCTTTTCAGGATTGGCTTGCGCAATTGCATCTTGAATACCTGAGTTGCTCATGCCAGGCAACTTGTCTAAGAAGCCCATCATGCCGCCCATTTTATTCATTTGTTCAAACTGCATCAGCATATCTTCAAAGTTGAAGCTGCCGCCTTTTTGCAGTTTTTTCGCCATTTTTTCGGCTTTTTCTTTGTCGATTTTACGTTCAACTTCTTCGACCAAAGACAGCACGTCACCCATGCCCAAAATACGTTGTGCAACACGTTCTGGGTGGAATGGCTCTAGGGCATCGAGTTTTTCACCCATCCCCAAGAATTTAATTGGTTTACCCGTAATCGCACGAACTGAAAGTGCTGCACCACCGCGCGCATCACCATCAGTTTTAGTAAGGATTACACCTGTTAATGGCAAGGCATCATTAAAGGCTTTGGCTGTATTTGCCGCATCCTGACCCGTCATGGCATCGACCACGAACAAGGTTTCAGTCGGTTTAATCGCTGAATGTAATGCCTTGATTTCATCCATCATGTCATCATCGACGTGCAAACGACCTGCAGTATCGACAATTAACACATCAGCAAACTGAATTTTTGCCTGTTCGATGGCACGGTTGGCAATATCGACAGGGTTTTCATTGGCATTTGAGTCAAAGAAAATTGCGCCAACTTCGCCTGCAACCGTTTGTAGCTGTTTAATTGCCGCAGGACGGTAAACGTCGGCAGACACCATCGCCACTTTTTTCTTTTGACGTTCTTGTAAGAAACGTGCCAATTTTGCTGCAGTGGTGGTTTTACCCGCACCCTGCAAACCTGCCAATAACACCACAACCGGTGGCTTGGCAGCAATGTCAAGGCTTTCATTGGCCTCGCCCATCATTTTTGTGAGTTCGTCATAGACAATTTTGACGAACGCCTGACCAGGGGATAACTGAGTCATCACTTCCTGACCCAATGCCTCTTCCTTAACTTTCGCGATGAATTCACGAGTTACAGGTAACGCCACATCGGCTTCAAGAAGTGCCATACGTACTTCACGTAACGTATCTTTAATATTGTCTTCGGTTAGCTGCCCTGAGCCAGTAACATTTCTTAAACTCTGCGTGAGTCGTTCTGTTAAGGTATCAAACATTGCAAATTCCGCTTAAAATAGCCATTAGCAAAAAAATGTTTCTTTAAAATAGAAAATTTATGCACAAGATGCTATAGGATACTGTAGTTCGCATCGAATTTATATAAATGAATATTCATCATCCTGAAAAAGGTTTGACATGATCAGTCTCCCCTTGGTTTATACGATTTTAGCATTAATCGCTTATACCAGTTCTTTTTGGTATTTATTTTCACATTTAATGTCTAAACGTGCGCCAAATCACTGGTTTATTCGTTCTCTGCTCAGTTTGGGCTTATTGCTGCATGCTGCCGTGTTGTATAACGATATGTGGACGCCGATGGGTGTCAACTACAACGTGTTTAACCTAATGTCATTTACTGCGGGTTTAATGTTGTTATTGAGCTTGCTGTTCAGCAGTTACCGACCTGTAATTGCGCTAAATTTGATTGGTATTCCTGTAGCAGCAGTGGGTTTAATTGCAGGTTTTTCATTCAGCCAACATAATTTATTTATTAACCAAAACTCGATTGGTTTAGATATTCATATTATTTTATCGCTGTCTGCTTATGCCGTATTGTTGATGGCGACCATTCATGCCGTGCTCATGTGGTTTCAAAACCGCGAACTGAAAAACAAACAAAAACGTCGGGTTTGGGTAAATTTGCTGCCGTCTTTGCAAGATATGGAATCTTTGCTGTTTGATATGTTGATTGCAGGTTTTGCCTTACTCACAGTCGCACTAGGTTTTGGTTTCTTTACGGTAGAACATTTCTTTGCACAGCATTTAGCACATAAAACTGCCTTTAGTATTATTTCTTGGTTTGTCTATGGGTCGTTGTTACTTGGGCGTTATAAGTTTGGCTGGCGTGGACAAAAAGCGATTCGCTTTACCATTATTGGCTTCTTTTTATTGGCGCTCGGTTTTATTGGTTCTAAATTTGTGTTGGAAATGATTTTGAGTAAGTAAGGTGTTTTTATTTTGCTCATTCAAAGTGTAGGATGATCAATTATTTAATTGCATAGTCGAGGGGGAATGGGCTGTTTAAATTAAGCCAATCATTTAAATGATTTCTAACGATGTAAGAACTCAATTAAAAGATCTAGTCTAGGATGCACATCAACTGCATGGACTAGATAAAACTTGAGATACAGATCACTGTGTCAAATAAAACAGCTTAAATACCAGAACCTTAGCTACAACCACTTCAATTCAAAACCCTTTTCCTAGACAACCCACAGAAAAAAACGTATAACTCCACTTTTGTTTGAACTGGCAGCATCTTGTGAAACTGATTCTTGCACCCATGGAAGGCTTAACCGACCCCATCATGCGTGATGTAATCACGTCTGTAGGCAGTTTTGACTGGTGTGTAACAGAGTTTATTCGGGTCACAGACAGCATTTTGCCAGACCATATCTACCACACCTATTGCCCAGAACTACTCACCAATGGCAAAACTGCGGCAGGTACGCCTGTGCATGTTCAGTTTTTGGGGAATAATCCTGAAATGTTAGCCGCCAATGCAGCCAAAGTTGCGGCTATGGGTGCACCTGCAATTGATATGAACTTTGGCTGCCCTGCCAAAACAGTCAATCGGCATCGTGGCGGTTCAGTTTTACTCGATGAACCCGAAGTAGTATATGAACTGGTTAAAGCGGTTCGCGATGCCGTTCCTGCTCATATTCCAGTTTCCGCCAAAATGCGTCTAGGCTATATGGATCGGAACTTCATGCTAGAAAATGCGCACGCCATTGAAGATGCAGGCGCAGCATGGGTTACAGTACATGCACGTACCAAAGCCGATGGCTATACGCCTCCCGCATTTTGGGATCAGCTACGTCCTATTCGTGAAGCCTTGAAGATTAACGTCATCGCCAATGGTGAAATTTGGAACAATGCCGATGCCAAACAATGCCAGTTAGAATCGGGCTGTGAAGATTTGATGATTGGTCGTGGTGCGGTCACCACCCCAGATTTGACCCAATGTATTCGTCAAAATTCAGACCTGCCTTTGCTGAGTTGGCAAGATTTGCTGCAACTACAAATTCGCTTTATTCACGGCCCTGCCAAAACAGAAATTGGGATGCTGGGACGTTATAAACAATGGCTCGGCATGATGTCGAAACATTATCCCGAAGCCAAAGCTTTGTGGGATGAAATCAAGCGTCTGAAAAAGCTGGATGAAATCATTGAAAAATTAGTCGCGCACACGACTTAAACATTGAATCCATCAAACTCAAGCTTCATCTAAAAAATTTCAGCTTTTATTAGGGTCTGCTGACAATTCGTCTATGTTTGCGGCGATGCATATTTTTTAGCTGATATAAGGCATGGGACAGGAAATTTAGTCATTCTAAATGACTGGCACATAACGCAATAGCAGCAAAAAATATGCTCGCCCTGAAAGGCTGTGGCTAAAACTTTCTCAGATTGTGTTATGAAACTTAGCAATAGTCTCGCTATTACTTGCGTTTCATGCCTGATCTGCTCAGTTTTAGCCTACAGCGCAAGCCATTTATGAAATGTCAAAAGCCCCTAGTGAATATCGGCTATTCAACCTTGCTGACAAAGCTTGGCATTTCCCATGCACTGCCTGCAAAACCTTTGCATTGTCCTGCATCGAATTGATAGCTTTTGACAAACTGCTGACCATTCCACGCCCACTCAATTTGACTGAAACAATCGCCAATTCCACGCCCTTTTTGATAGGCAAAAATCTGTCCATTGCTAAATTCTGAAGCAGAATCAGTTACAAATTGCTGTATCTTTTGCAGTTTTTTATCCATAACCCAATAAGCCACACCCCAATTATAAGCCCCTCGCCAACAACTTGCCTCAACCAACACGCTATCTTGATTTAAGGGATAAGTATGAATCTGCTGTTCTGCTTGTTCAGGTTCAAACAGCATATAACAATCTTCACGATCTACGGTTTTTTGTAAAATTGGATATAACTTTTCTGCACTGGCCGCGGTAAGCACCTGTGCTTTGGCGGTTCGGTGTTGAGGCTGCATGAGAATGTTAATTTTAGGCATCGCTTGCGCTTTTAAGACCTGCGTGGATGCTTGATTGCCTTTTGCCAATATTGCGGAGTCTGTACCCACACGTTTTTGAAATTCATCCATTTTTAGCAACACTGCACTCATGCCTGCATCAGACAATTTCCAGCGTTGTTGACCATGTTTTAACTCGATCACGACATGCTGACGCGCCTGCGCCAACAGCTTTTGCACACTGGCAGCAGATAAATTGGCGATACTTTCATGAAAGTTTAATTGTTGCAAAGTGCGTCCATTTAAAAATAAAGTCGCTTGAGCAATATCTTCTTGAATTTGCAATTGCCCTTGTACAGCACTCTTTGCACCTGCTTGACGGGTCAATAACATACTGATCGGTTGTTCAAAATCATCATCGCTTTGGTAGCCTGCGGCACGGCAGGTTCCTGTATTATCACAGGCCAACTCCCAATCTTGATGCTGAAAATACAGTCCTTGCAAAGCAGTCGGCTGGCTTGAAGCAATCGTTTTTTCAGCAGTGATCGGTGCTGCAAAAATACCAACACTACCGAATAAACCACTGATCGCCAGTAATATTTTTAGATTGCATTTGAAATTCATAATCTTCGCAACTCCTGAAATTGTCATCTGTGATTCAACGGCTCAATCAAAGCTAAATTTAGCACCTTGCCTACTCAGCTCAATAAAAAAGCACGCCAGAGCATGCTTTTCTAATGCAATTGAACATCAAGATTTAATGTAAAAAATTACGATTCCTGTGTTAAATCCTTGACCGTGGTGCTTGCGCCATTGGTTTTCACTGACTCAATTCCTTTGTCACGTGATTGTTCAGAAGTATAGAGCTGACTCGTACCAATAATCTGATGGTTGGCAGCTTTTAAATTAAAATACGGCTTATCATTCTTAGATGTCAGTCGATCATAACGCCCATCATCCTGACTGTTCTTTTGTACCGAAGCGATGCCATTTTTTGCCGATGCTTTCGCCTTATACTGTTCACTGGTTAAGATAATTTCGCCATTCCCAGCTTTAAGTACAAAGCGGTACTGACCATTGCTTGCTTGTGAAATCTCAAACCATCCTGACATACTTGCCCCCAGTTTTCTTGTGAGTGGTGAAGTGTGTTGTTGAATGATGCTAGGCTTTAAACTGCCTAAAAATTATTCTTTTCACTTAAAATATAAAGGACTTAGGCACAAGAAAACAGTATTAATTTTGTACACTCTTAAAGTTATTGTTGCTCAATTTGAATACTAAAATACTTTTATAAACTCCATAAAAAAGCGCAGGCAACTCAAGTCGCCTGCGCTGTTGAAATCTGCTTAAACTTAAGCTTTTTTCACATATTCAGATTTTAATTTCATAGCCCCCATGCCATCAATCTTACAATCAATGTCATGACCATCTGCTGCATCTGGAATTAAGCGAATATTTTTCACTTTCGTTCCCACTTTTACAGCAGCCGAAGAACCTTTAATCTTCAGGTCTTTAATCACAGTCACCGTGTCGCCATCTGCCAACACGTTGCCGTTTGCATCTTTAATCACAGCAGCAGTTTCTTCTAGCTGTTCCCCTTCTTTCCACTCATGTGAGCATTCAGGACAAATCAGTAGGTCGCCATCTTGGTAAGTGTATTCTGATTGGCATTTTGGGCAATTTGGCAAAGACATAAAAAACCTCAAAAACTATATTATAGCATTTTTTACTGAATTTTCATAAACTTAAAATCCTTATAAAGCACAAGGATAATCAAATAAAACTCTTTAATTGGACTGTGCTAAGCGTTGCAGCATCACGCGTTTTAATACCACTACATGATTGTGCTGCTCATCTTTAGCTGCTGTGACCAGAGTGATTTTTTGCTGCTGTGCCAGTTCACACAACGCCTGTAAAGCCTCTTCTTGCTCTGCTAATTCAGCTATATAACGCTGCTGAAACTCATCCCAATGTTGTTCAGGGTTTTGATGATACCATTTACGCAGCCCAGTCGAAGGCGTAATTTCTTTGGGCCATAAGTCAATACGAGCGCGTTCTTTACTCACACCACGCGGCCATAAACGATCAACCAACACCCGTGTTCCATCTGCCTGAGTCGCTTCAAGATAAGCGCGTTTCATTGCAATATCCATATTTGCACCTATGCATCTTTTATGATGACGTCATCAGCGCCAAAGTTTTAGGCAGCAGATTATGTATCACAAATAAAAAAGCATGTGATCAACACATGCTTTTCAGATACCCGATTTAATCTTCGTAATCGTCTTCGTCTTCATCATCGTAGACGTAAGCCATACAGCCCCAGCCATCGTATTCACCGCCATGTTCTTCAGCAATTTTGCTGAACCATTGCTCTAAATCGACAATGTCTGAATACTCTGGTTCCATGTAAACATAAATGGTAATGATCCATTCAACTGCGTCAGATTCTTCATCTTGGAATAATGAAATTTTTTGTTCTTCGGCCAACAAATACAAAGCACATTTTTCAGCTTGTTCTTGTGTGGTAAAAGCGATGGAGTACTCAATCTCATGTGGCTCTGTCAGGTCATCCCCATCTTCATGCATTTGCCAAAGTACATTGCCATTATCATCATCAGGGAATTGTTCATAGTCACGTGTCATGCGAATATCCTTGTTATCTTTTTAGCCAATATATATCTGGCAAGTGACAAAATAGTGAATTCAACATAGCACAAATTTGCCCGAAGGACTCAATTTTCATCTCGTTTTACACTGACTTTAGTCTGAATTACCCAGAAGCTTGCTTTTACATGACACTACAATTGCTTTAAGCATTTGCAGCCAGTTTAATTTGTGGCATCTGACAAGATGCTTTCCTGTTTAAATGCCAACAGTAAAGCAGCAAACTTTAATTCTTCTTGTCGAAGTGTTAAGTAAGAGTCTAGAATTTTTGCGTGTCCAAATGCAGCCGCATAATGATTCAGCAAAGTAAAATCATCCTGCAAAGCTTGAAGCGATTCAGCCAGATTATGTTCAGTCAGCTGCGCCAAATATAAATCTGCTTTACTATTAAATGCTTGAGCCAGCAAAGTCACTGCCGCTAGACGGCGTTGCTCATCGACAAAAGCACAATGCGCAACTTCTTGATTTTTGACCGCATCTTGAATCTTGTGTCGTACTTGCTGCAGGTGTTGTGCTACATCACTATAGCCATAACCTTCAATCAGATCATCCAATAGCTGCTGTGCAGGCAACTGAAAAGCAGGCGTATGATGTTCAATTTTATGATACAGCGCGGTCATAATCTGTTCGAGTTGCTGACGTTCTTCAACCAAGTTATAAAAAGCACCCAATTGATCTTGTGCTGTTTTAAGCGTTTTGGCTTTGGTTTTTTGCTCATGCTCGGCTAAAAAATCTCGGACTTTTTCAACTTGTTGCTTGCACTGCTCCCGCGTATTTTCCGCTTCGGATTTAATCATTTCTACAAACATTTCTACTTGTTGACGACGTTCTAATACATATTGCTCAACGTCTAAAATATGTTGATAGTGCTGCAAGGTTTCTAAACGACCTTTTAAACTGCCTATTTCGATGCGTAGCATGGTGAGCTGATGCTCTAATTCATTACTTTCTAACTCATCGGACGCCAAATTGGAGCGAGTGCGGTCTAAATTGCTTTGTAAAGATTGAATGCTGGCAGACAACTCACGGCGGCGCTGAGATTGCCAAAAAATAATCACCACCAAAACAATAATGATTGCACCCAAATATACAGCATATAACTTCTCCCACCCGCATTGGTCTGCCATATTTTGAAAAACCATCTTCAGTTTTTAAAGACGCTTTCTAACCCGCTTTGACAGCCCACCACACTCAAAAACACAAAATTTTAAAACAGCGAGTTATTCATTTCCTTCATTTATGCCAAGGCAAATGAATAACGACAGCTCTAAGGATACGTTAGCGAGTTAGCGGCACGAAGATTATCCCAATTTTTGAGTATTTTCACAAAAAAATTGAAAAATGTGCGCCTGTTAGAAAAATTAAATCCCAAAATCTCTAAAAAGGAAGCTGTGCTCGAATTGCAACAGGAACTTGGCTTAACGGTTGCGTGAAAGCCAAATAACTGGCATGCAGCGCCATCCGACCTAACGTGCTTTTTTGAGGTTCAGGATGATATAACTTATCACCTGTAATGGGATGTCCAATATATTGCATGTGTACTCGTAACTGATGCGAGCGCCCTGTGATCGGGGTGAGCAACACACGGGTAACATCTTCAACCGCACAATATTCCAAAGCCTGATACAGCGTTTGCGCAGGCTTGCCTAAATCGAAATGCACAATTTGGCGTGGACGGTTTTCCCAGTCAGTAATTATAGGCACATCGACACTGCCCTCACCTTCAAGCTTGCCTTGAATTAACGCAATATAGTTTTTTTCAACTGTTCGCGCCTGAAACATTTTGCTCAACGCGACTTCTGCATCACGGTGCTTGGCAAACATGAGAATACCCGATGTCGCCATATCTAAACGATGGGCAATTTTTGCCTGAGGATAATTTGTGAGCACTCTTAAATATGCACTGTCCTGATGTTCAGGCAAACGCCCAGGCACAGACAATAAACCTGCGGGCTTATCAATCACCAGTAAATCGTCATCTTCATAGACAATTTTTAAAGGCTCTTGTGGAGGTGCATAAATAAAGTTGTCGTTTAAAGCCATGAACATACAGCATACAAAGCGGTGCCGGCAAAATATCAAGCACAGCCCGAACTGTCAATTCAGTCGGGCGATGTGCTTTTTAATGTAAAGATTTAGATTTTGAATTGGCTGAGTCTGCCAAGCTAAATCTGCCAAGCTAAATCTGCCAAACTTAGTCTGCCAAACTTAGTCTGCCAAACTTAGTCTGCCAAACTTAGTCTGCTAAATAGTATTCCACCGTAGACACCACACGTACTTTTTTCAAATATGGCGTGTTGCTGTCACGGTCTTCAATACTAAATACGCCCTGATTGGCCGATTTAATTTTGCCTAAACGACTGTCAGAATCTGCAGCAAATTTTTCTGCAACACTGCGGGCATTTTGTGTGGCTTGCTCAATCATGGCAGGTTTAATGTCATTGAGTTGGGTATATAAATATTCAGTGCGTTGCCCATAATCTTCACCACCAAAGGCTATTCCATTTTTGCCTAAATCGACCAAGCGACTTTGTGCGCTGCGCACTTTATCAATATTTTTGGTATAGACCGTAATGGTTTGATGTGCGGTATAACGTAAAGCGACATTGCCATCGCCACCATATTGTTGGGCGTATTTATCGGTAATTACAGGTGCAGCAATGGTGATTTCTTCAGGACTAAAACCTTCATTTTTTAAAAAGTTTTGAATTTGGGAGGTTTGGCTTTGCATGGTGTCATATAATGCTGCCAAGTCTTGACTGGCAGTACTAAAACGAATTGGCCACACCGCCACATTGGCTTTTACTTCACGTTCAGACAAACCTTTGACTGAAACTACACGCTCATATTGTTTAATTTTAAGTGCGCTATTGCCTAAAATCCAACCCGCCAGCACCATCCCCAAACAAATTAGACCGCCTAAAATCAGTGCAGGTTTAAATTGATTCATGTTTACCAACTCCTTAAATTGCGGGCTTTTCGCCTCTATTTCGATGACCGTGTGTTTTTAATGTACTGTTTAAAGCGGTTGTTTCCATGCTTTTCGATGCTTGTTTATAGAGTTCTAAATCAAGATCGCATCATGTACAGCGCGATAAGTGGCGCGATATTCAATAGCAATACCCCAATTTTATAGACTGCCATGCCGCCATAATGAATGGCATCAAAACTTGCATCTGACAGTTTAAACCATCTGCCATGTAACTGTCGAAGCCAGTCATGCGCGAAAATCACCACCACAAGCCACAGCATTAAAATGGTATAGTTAATCAGTGCGCAGGTCAGTAATAAACGACACCAAAAATCGTAATCAACACTCATATCCCACCTAATTAGATGTGGATGATCATTACAAATTAACAGATTTAAACGAAAAACTTGATGGGAGTTTTGTAGCGGAAAGATGGTTTAAAATTCATTTAAGTCTTTATTTTTTGATAATTTTATTTCTTGATCTTGTTTTGTTTTTTATATTTTTAACAATATTCTTTAGGGTGTTAGGGAAAACAACTGTGGTTTACTTCAACTATCATGCTGGATAAGCCATGATCTTATAGCCTATAAACTTCTGGTTTATAGCGTCCTAAGCCGAATCGAGACCTTTTGGGTAAGTACTACACGCACGTTGTACGCAACTGGTAGCAATCTACTCTTTTCGATCCCCATCACACCCTTGAGATATATAGTAGTGATTTGAGGATGGGATTGTTTCCCCGAAATGATTTTATTTTGATTAATTTTTAAAATTTTTATCACTTTTTAAGTCATATTTTAAAAAATTTCCCAAATAGAAATTTTTTATGCATTTAAATCATCAAATAAAGCTTAAATATTGAATTTATTACCATGATTATTTTCAAATGTTTTCAAACTGACCAAAAATCTATGTGGAGGATTCAACAACTTTCTTTTTGCCTCGAATCCAGCGAATTGCCCAAATTAAGGTCAGTAGCACTACAAAAACCACCAATATAGGCACAATGAAAGACAACACTGAAAGTACGGCAGCCCCAATCCACTCTCCTGTTGAAATTACAGGATTAGCAACACCGCCTGTGGTTGCGGTTGATACGCCACGTGCCGCAACTGTACTCATTTGCACCACACCCGCTGTACCGCCACCGACAATAATGGCCGAAGCCCAACTGGCAAATTGCGACATTTCGCCACTGCTTACAGCCATTGTGGTGAGTGTACCTGCAATCATGGCGGCAGGCGTTGCAACAGTGTCGAGCAAATTATCGACCCACGGCACATAATACGCAGCAATTTCACTGATTGTTGCCACGGTCAAAGCTAGACAAACAGCAGGCATCGCCAACCATTCAAAACCTTTCAAGGGTTCAAACCAACCCATGAGCGCCGCAACACTCATGACCATCAAAGGCACAAAAACCCGAAAACCACTGGCAGCACTTAGCCCAATGCCGACACATAAACCGAGTATTGTTTCCATGTTGTACCTCATTGCCTTGGGTTTTCTATGGCTAAAATAGCAAAAAGCCCCATCGGGTGATAGGGCTTTAGATTAAAACAGGATCTGCTGTTTTATGTCGTGTAGCTTAGGCAACCTTGTTGTTATATTGGGTGCCATGGCATTTGGTACACGGTGGTAGACGGTCTGTACCAATTTCTAAGTAAACGCGATGCCCGCATTGGACACAAAAATAGAAGCCTGTTCCTGGTTTATCACCTGCAGTTACCATCTTTGTTCTCCGTGTGGTTTAGAAATGGTCAATCCAGTATATCTATTCTGTGATGATTGTCTATTGTCCATTTTGACGGGTGATGAGGGCAGTTGGGCGAAGGATGATTTTTATAAAAAATCTAACTCAATTACAAAGGATTAGATACCCAGTTTTCGACTTTTAATCCATCGACACGAGTAAATTCTTTTTCGTTATTGGTGACCATGACCCAATGATTTGCACGTGCATGTGCTGCTAACCATAAGTCATTTGCGCCAATGATCTGCCCCTTAGATGCAAAGTTCTGGCGTATTTCTGCATAATGGTGTGCAACATTTTCATCCAATTCAACCACTTGAATCATTGATGTTAATTCATCTATGACTTTTAAAGCCTTTTCTTTATGTTGACTTTTTTCTGCACCAAAACGTAATTCACCCAACGTAATGACAGAAATTAATATATTTCGATGCGGAAGATGTTTTTCAAAATACTGACGCACAATTTCAGGTTGGTATTTAATAATGTAAATACAAATATTTGTATCTAATAAATATTGTACTTGCATTAGAACATTTCCCGTTCTTGAGGCGGCAGATCTTCTCTTTCATCTGCATAAAAGTCATTTGGCATTTGGGATAACGCTTTAAATAACCGATCTACCGTGACTGGTTTTTCACGAAGAATCACTTCATCACCACGACGAAAGATTTCAACTTCTT
Source organism: Acinetobacter sp. YH16051 (assembly GCF_013417135.1). NCBI lineage: Bacteria > Pseudomonadati > Pseudomonadota > Gammaproteobacteria > Moraxellales > Moraxellaceae > Acinetobacter > Acinetobacter sp. YH16051. The sequence goes on from NZ_VPEN01000005.1 coordinate 157,449, forward strand.
TGCCTTCAAAGCGAAATTCTTTAGGCAATCGAATGGCTTGACTTCGTCCTGTCATAAAAACTTTTGCGGTAGTCATTGGGCTACTCCATCGTTTTTGATACATATCTTATGATAGGTATTTATTGGGTGTTTTTCAACCAAATAAACTTCTACTTTTAAATTTTATTGTTTTTGATAACTGCTGATTTTTTGAATGAAAGATACTTTTTAGAAAATTAAGTTAGGTTTACAAGGAGTTTGCTGTTTAATTCACAATATATTCATCTTCCAAAAAAAAAAAGACCTCACTTAACAATGAGGTCTTTTCTCAACAATAATCATTCTCTAACATTTCTTTAAAGAAGAAAAATTAAAGAAGATTCTTAAAACATCATCAAGCCACATTCCCTTCCAAGAAATCCTGCGCAAAGCGTTGCAATACACCGCCCGCCTCATACACAGATACTTCTTCTTCGGTATCTAAACGACAAGTTACTGGCACTTCAATTGTTTGGTTTTTACCATCATCCGTTGAACGCTCAATCACCAAAGTCAAAGTCGAACGTGGCGCAATATTACCAATCACGCTATAAAGTTCCGTACCATCCAAACCTAAAGTTTTACGGTTAACACCCGCTTTAAACTCAAGTGGCAATACGCCCATACCCACCAAGTTGGTACGGTGAATACGCTCAAAACCTTCAGCCACAATCGCTTCCACACCCGCAAGACGCACGCCTTTTGCAGCCCAGTCACGGCTTGAACCCTGACCATAATCTGCACCCGCAATAATAATTAACGGCTGCTTACGGTTCATATAAGTTTCAATCGCTTCCCACATACGCATTACTTCGCCTTCTGGCTCAACACGCGCTTTAGAACCTTGCTTAATTGTGCCGTCTGAACGTACCACCATTTCATTAAACAATTTCGGATTCGCCAAAGTTGCACGCTGTGCAGTCAAATGATCACCGCGATGCGTTGCATAAGAGTTGAAATCTTCTTCTGGCAAGCCCATTTTTGCCAAATATTCCCCTGCTGCCGAGTCTAAAATAATCGCATTCGATGGAGATAAATGGTCTGTGGTGATGTTATCGCCCAAAATTGCCAACGGACGCATATTGGCTAAAGTACGTGGCGCAGCCAATGCACCTTCCCAATATGGTGGACGGCGGATATAAGTACTTTGTGGACGCCAGTCGTAGAGTGGACTTTCAGATTTTTCCGACTCTCCCAAATCGAACATTGGAATGTACACTTGGCGGAATTGTTCAGGTTTAACCGATTCTTTCACCAAAGCATCAATTTCAGCATCAGATGGCCAAATATCTTTCAGATAAATCGGGTTACCATTTTGATCTGTGCCCAAAGCATCTTTTTCGATGTCAAAACGAATCGTTCCTGCAATCGCATAAGCCACAACCAACGGTGGCGATGCCAAAAATGCTTGTTTCGCATACGGATGGATACGACCATCAAAGTTACGGTTACCCGACAGCACAGCAGTCGCATACAAGTCACGGTCAATAATTTCTTGTTGAATCGCTGGGTCTAATGCACCAGACATACCGTTACAAGTAGTACATGCATAAGCGACAATACCAAAACCAAGTTTTTCTAAGTCTTTCAGTACGCCTGCTTCTTCCAAATACAATGCAGCCGCTTTAGAACCTGGTGCAAATGATGATTTCACCCAAGGCTTACGCACTAAACCTAACTCATTGGCTTTACGTGCCAACAAACCTGCTGCTACAGTATTACGCGGGTTTGAGGTATTAGTACAAGAGGTAATCGCAGCAATGATGATGGCACCATCTGGCATTAAACCATCAGTACGGTTTTCAACCACACCTGCAATGCCTTTTTCTTTTAAGTCTGCAGTTGAAACACGCGCATGCGGATTCGATGGGCCTGCAATGTTACGAGTTACTGTTGAAAGGTCAAAACGTAATACACGTGGATACTCTGCCTGTGTCATTTCAGATGCCCAAAGACCAATTTCTTTAGCATAAGTTTCAACCAGTTTGACCTGATCTGCTTCACGACCTGTTAAGGTTAAATAGTCGATGGTGTTTTGATCGATGTAGAACATAGCGGCAGTTGCACCATATTCAGGTGTCATGTTGGAAATCGTGGCACGATCCCCCACCGACATGCTATCTGCACCTTCACCAAAGAATTCTAAATATGCACCGACCACACGTTCTTTACGCAAAAACTCGGTTAAAGCCAATACGATGTCCGTTGCCGTAATACCAGCCTGACGCTGACCGACCAACTCCACACCAATAATGTCTGGCAGACGCATCCAAGAAGCACGACCCAACATCACGTTTTCAGCTTCAAGACCGCCTACACCTACAGAAATGACACCCAAAGCATCGGTATGTGGTGTGTGTGAGTCTGTACCCACACAAGTATCTGGGAATGCAATGCCTTCACGGTTTTGAATGACTGGTGACATTTTTTCCAGATTAATCTGGTGCATGATGCCGTTGCCTGCAGGAATCACATCAACATTTTCAAATGCAGTTTTCGTCCATTCAATAAAGTGGAAACGGTCTTCATTACGACGATCTTCCACTTCACGGTTTTTACGGAAAGCATCTGGGTCAAAACCGCCATATTCCACAGCTAAAGAGTGATCGACAATTAACTGGGTAGGTACGACAGGATTCACTTTAGAAGGATCGCCGCCCTGATCGGCAATCGCATCACGTAAACCTGCTAAGTCAACGAGCGCAGTTTGCCCCAAGATGTCGTGACATACCACACGCGCTGGATACCACGGAAAATCATGCTCTTGTTTACGCTCAATCAATTGTTTTAAAGATTGTTCTAAAATTGCAGGATCACAACGGCGCACTAACTGTTCTGCAAGTACTTTTGAGGTATAAGGAAGTTTGGCATAAGCGCCTGGCTGGATATCTTCAACGGCTTGTCGCACGTCATAAAAATCGAGCTGAGTGCCTTGCAGTGGTTTGCGGTAGTTGTTATTCATCTGGTATTCGCCCTTACTCTATTGTTCTCAACATCTTATGGGATGATTGTTTCCACCCGTCGAAAGCATTGTACGCTGCCAAAAACCCATTTCCCAAATCCTATATATTTCATACACTTAAATATAAAAACAGGGGTTTTTGAAACATTTAATTACATTTTGAGTAAAATTCTTGCCCTAAAAATGCTTTTTTTTGAAAAATAGCGCAAAATTGACCTCATTCTTTAGTCTTAGATTTCAATGTGAAAGGTTATTCATGCGCGATTTAGCTTTCAGTGCTTTAAGTTTAAACGGTGTCGATGCACAAAAATTCCTGCAAGGTCAGGTAACAGTCAATGTCGAAACATTAGCTGAAAATACAACCTGTTATACCGCAATTTGCAGTTTAAAAGGACGCGTTCAGTTTGGCTTCTGGCTTAAAAAAATCTCGTCCGAATGTTTTGAAATCATCAGCACAGCCGACCAAGCCGAAGATTTAGCCAAACACATTAAAAAGTTTGGTGCATTTTCAAAAATGCAGCTTGAAACCATCGGTACGGTTTACCCAACCATTCAGGGCAATCAAACTGAATTTTCAGCTGAAGTGACTGATTTAAACGCATGGCAACTACAAGCGATTGAAACAGGTCAGGCATGGATTCAAGCCTCAACAGCAGAAGTGTTTCAACCGCAGGAATTGCGTTTGCATCAACGAGATGGCGTGCATTATGACAAAGGCTGTTATTTGGGTCAGGAAGTCGTGGCACGTTTATGGTTTAAAGCCAAACCAAAACATTGGTTGCATTTAATTCAGGGTTCAGGCGAAGCCCCTGCACCTGCCGCCAAACTGAATAATGATGTGGAAGTGGTGAATAGCATAGCGACTGCAGAAGGTTTTAAAGCGTTGGTGGTTGCCAAACCAAGTGCTTTGGAAGAGTTAGCTGTACAAGTATTGGCTTTGCCTGAACATTTGAATGGCGATGTTGCACGTCCGCAATAAAATAGATTCCACCCGCTCAGGTTAAGGGAGTCGCAAGATTCCCTTCAAATGACAATGAAAAAAAAGCATTCGTACACATTTTTTATATTTACATTCACACTTTTCAACTTATGATGAATGCACCACTGTAAAAACAAAACGCACATCAACGGAATGATGTGTAAAAGAGAACAAGGTACAACTCAAATGATGAAAAAACTACTCATTGCGGGTGCAATCGCCCTATCTAGCAGCATCAGTATGGCAAATAGCAACATTCCAACCGATCCTGCTTTTGCCAAAATTGAACAATTAATGCAAGCCAACAAGGTTAAAGATGCCTATCAGGAATTAGAAAAGCTTGCCAAAACAGGCAATGCGCAAGCCATGTATAACTTAGGCTATTTGACACAAACTGGACAAGGCACAGCAAAAAATGAAAAGAAAGCCATTCAGTTGTATGAGCAATCTGCCCAAAAAGGCTACCCAGTTGCGAGTTATGTTTTAGGCAAAAACTATCTTACTGGCGCACTGGGTTTAAAACAGGATGCTGCTAAAGCCAAACAATATTTACAGACGGCATCCAATCAGGGTTTTAATGATGCCACAGTCGATTTAGCCGTTTTATATTTCTCGGAAAATACGGCAACATCTGACCAAAAAGGTTTAAAACTATTACAACCTTTAATTGCCAAAGATCATTATCAAGCCATACATGCAAAAGCCTTGTACGAAATTAGCACAGGCTTTAAAAACAAAGATGAAGCACCAATTAAGCAAGGGCTGCAAAGCATTCAAAACTTGGCGCAAAAGGGTTATATTCCTGCACTCATGGCAGTGGGCAATATGTTTGTGAATGGCAATATCGTGCCGCAAAACTTGCCTGAAGCGAAAAAGATTTTTGCCTCACTGGCACAGGAAAATGTAGCGCAAGCCAAAGAATCATTGGCTGTGGTTGAAAAAATGATGGCAGATCAAGCCAAAGCTTCCAACAAGGCAACCGCTAAGAAAAGTTAAGATAGTTTCTTTATAAAGGCTATTAATCAGAGAAATTTTAAAAAAAGTCTGTATCAGCATGGTACAGACTTTTTTATGATTTGAGCACTTCGATACCGTTGCTATCTCCAAGTGAAAGAGGACTCCACCCGTCAGTCAGGGTGGAGGTGAATTTCACAAATTTCAACCTTGTTGATTCTGAATATATTGTTTGATTATTTCCAAAGGCGCACCACCACAAGACCCTGCAAAATATGATCTTGACCATAAAACAGGTTTTGTATAATTCCCTCTCAAGTCTAAAAACTCATTTCGCATTCTTCTACTTGTTACAGACTTTAAATTATTAACCAATTTGCTTAACTGTACCGTTGGTGGATACTGAATAAGCATGTGAACATGGTCGGATTCACCATTACATTCCTTTAATTCAGCATCAAAATCTTTACATATTTCAGTTGCACACTCATTGAAATATTTATGATGCAACTCACCTAGTATTTTTTTTCGATATTTCGTTATAAAAACTAAATGAACATGAAGATTAAAGGCTGAATGTCGGTTTTTATATATCTCACTCATTGAAAAATATACCTAAAATGTTAGAATCAGCACCATATTAACAGATACACACTCATTAATTAAAATCAACAAAGCGTATAAATTTAGGCTTGAGCCTAATGTCGAGCAAGAGGTTATTTTAAATAATCTCGTTGGCTCTGCACGCTTTGTTTGGAATCAAATATTAGCAATTTCATTTGAAATGTTTGCTCAAAATAAACACATTAATGCGGTGAATCTAGTAAAAAAGATAACAGCACTGAAAAAGAATCCTCAGTTTAGCTTTTTAGATGGAAATTCAAATGCTGTGTCACTTCAACAAAAAGTTCGTGATCTTGCATCAGCATGGGGGAAGTTTTTCAACCCTAAAGAACATGCTCGACTAAAAGAAAAAAAGCGCAAACCTAAGAAACCTAAATTTTTTAAATTGGCTGATGGTACTGAGGTTCAGTTGCGCCCACTTATGCCTAGATTTAAGAAAAAATCAGACGGTTATGATTCCATTCGCCTTGTACAATTCGATAAATACTGTTGGGTTAAAGGAAATAAACTCAAACTCCCTAATGGCGTAGGTGTTATTAAATTCAGGAAGTCGCAAGAGATTCTAGGCACAATAAAAAATGTGACGATCAGTAAGGTGTCAGGACGTTGGTACGTTTCATTCTGTACTGAAACAGAACTTACTGAAATGCCGATCCACCCATCAAAATCAGCGATTGGTGTTGATCTTGGTGTTAAGAAATTAATCACTACCTCAAATGGTCAGGTCTTTGACCCGATCAATAGCTTTAAAACCAATCAGATTAAATTAGCTAGACTTCAACGGAAGCAGAGAAAGAAAGTTAAATTTAGTCAAAATTGGAAAAAACTGAATTTTAAAATCAATAAACTACATCATCACATTGCCAATATTCGTCATGACTACTTGCAAAAAATCACTACAACGCTCAGCAAAAACCACGCAATGATTGCTGTTGAGGATTTAAAAGTAGCAAATATGTCGAAGTCGGCAAGTGGCACAATCGAAAATCAAGGAAAGAATGTAAAAGCTAAGTCAGGCTTAAACAAATCAATCCTAGATCAAGGTTGGGGCATGCTCGTTAGTATGTTGGAATATAAGCAACAATGGCGAGGTGGATTACTTGTAAAAGTTGATCCGAAGTACACAAGTCAAACCTGCTGTGAATGTGGTCATGTAGCAAAAGAAAACCGACAAACTCAAGCTAAATTTGAGTGTGTCGGATGCGGTTATGTTGCGAATGCGGATTTAAACGCATCTCGTAATATATTGTCGGCAGGACATGCCGTTTTGTCTGTGGAGGGTGGATGCGGTAAAGGTCGCCCTAAGAAGCAGAAAGCAAGCGAAATCCGTGAGGAAGTCGCCTAAGAGCTTTGCTTTTAGAATCCCCCACTTGAGTGAAAACGAAAGTGGTGGGAGTATGTCAAAAATACTTACCCGATTGTGTCAATAAAATCGCCACCATCACAAAACCAAAAACTGTACTCAACACCAAGGGGGCTAAGGCTTTTTCATGTAAACCATAGTGCTGCCCGAAAATACCAAAGGCAATTGGCATTGGTAAAGCCGCAAGCAAAGTCCCGACAAATAGCATTTCTCGGTTCACATCTAATGCCCATAAAATTCCAAAAATCGTGAGTGGCATCAGCAATACTTTGAATGCAACCAAAACAATACTTTGCAAATTCACCGACTTGATTTGCATGCCGACCAAACTTCCACCAATCACAAATAAAGCCAAAGGTGAAGCAGTTTTGCCCAACATTTCCAGCACTTGTGCAATAGCTTGCGGCAGTTTGAAATTCAACAATACGCACAGCATACCCAATAAAATAGATAAAATTACTGGATTTTTCAGTAAGCGCTGCACAGTTTCGGCATACACCTGCCAACCTGATTTCGCTGAAGATTGTAGCCCTCGTTCTGCCAAAATCAGCATCAATGCCACAATAATTAAATTTTCGACAATTAAAGTTAAAGACAAATAAATTGCCGATTGACTGCCAATCAACAAAGTCAAAATAGCAGTGCCAATAAACCCTGTATTTGACATTGATGCACCCATTGCCAAGACACTGGCATGGGTTAAGTTTGAATTAAAATAATGCCGATACAGTAAAAAGGCAAAGATAAACAGCAGAATAGAACCGCCACCGTAACCTAAAAAATAAGCGGGATGCCAGATTTCTGACAAACTTTTACTGGCCAATGCCTGCAATAGAAATGCAGGCAACGCCACTTTCATGACAAATTGACCTAGAAACTGAATCGCACTGGTCTCAATAAATTGGCTTCTGACGGCAAAATATCCCAACAGTACTACGGTACAAATGGGAAATAAAATACTCAGTAACACCCTGACATCCTTTTTCAGTGTTGCCCATGATCGACATGGTTTTTACTGATTTACCTTACACCGAATCTCCCTATAAAGCACGGCAAAATAGTTTAAGTTTCACTTATTTTAAGCAGATAAAATATTAGGATTCCACTTCCGTATCTGTGGATTTAAACGGCGCAAATAAAGTACGAAACCCATGCGGCTGACAGCGCAAATATTGCGGGGCAATCTCAATTTTTTCACCCAATTCTGCCGCAGCATGCCATGGCCAACGAGGGTCATATAAAATCGCACGTGCGATCGCAATCGCATCGGCCTGTTCATATTGCAAAATACCTTCTGCCTGCATCGCTTCGGTAATCAAACCCACCGCAATTACAGGAATTTTTACAGCTTGCTTAATGGCATGTGCAAATGGTGTTTGATAACCCGCATGTAAATCAATTTTTTGATCGACATGCAAACCACCGCTCGACACGTGAATATAAGCCGCACCTAAATGCTCCAGTGCTTTTGCCAAACCTACTGAAGATTCCACATTCCAACCCTCTGCATCATCCATCCAGTCTGTTGCAGAAATTCGCACCCCAATTGGATAGCCTTGTGGAACAGCATTTTGAATCGCTTGAAATACTTCCAATGTAAGGCGAATCCGATTTTCCAAACTGCCGCCATATTCATCTTGGCGGTGATTAGACAATGGCGACATAAATTGATGCAATAAATAGCCATGTGCGGCATGAATTTCGATTAAGTCAAAACCTGCATCCACCGCTCGTACTGCGGCGCTGGCAAAGTCTGCAATGACCTGTTGAATTTCATCTTGCGTTAAAGCATGCGGTGGATGTTCGTGCGATTGAAATGGCAACTCACTGGCCGATACCGTCTGCCAACCATGTTCTTCATTCGGTGCAAACTGTCCTATGCCCTGCCACGGTTTATCGGTTGAAGCTTTACGACCCGCATGTGCCAACTGCACAGCAAATGGCATAGGCGATATACTTTTGACTTTATGCAATAGTGCTTTCATCTGCGCACGCTGCATGTCATTCCATAAGCCTAAATCTGCATAACTAATACGTCCTGCTGCCTGCACTGCCGTGGCTTCTACAATACACATCCCTGCGCCCGACAAGGCATAATTGGCCCATTGCTGCTCATGCCAATAGCTCAATTCACCTTGTTCATTGGCAGAATATTGACACATCGGGGCGATAACAATTTTGTTGGCAAGTTGCAGTGATCCAAATTGAATCGGCTGAAAAAGTAATGTCACGCTGCAAGCCCTCATACAGTGCGATTCACCAAAAGCGAATCATTAAATAAAAAAGAAGTAATCACTCAGAATCTGCCATCTGTTTTAGATGGTTTTTCTATAATAGATGTTTAAAAATGATTTATTTATAACGTGTTGTATGGTTTTTGCAAAGCCTGCTTTTGTTTTACACAGAATAATTTTGCGACAGCACACTATGGCTTGTATTCTATGGATAATGCCCAATATTAAGCGCATTACTGTATGTCCTTGCCTGCTTAATTTCTAAAAGCGGATTGAATTTGTACCATGCCAGAATTACCAGAAGTTGAAACTACCAAAACTAGTCTATTGCCGCTACTTGATCAAAAAGTCCTGAATGTAGAAGTACGTCAAGCCAATTTACGCTGGCCCATTCCAGAAAACCTACATAAACTCACAGGACAAAAATTACTGCAATTGACCCGCAGATCCAAATACATTCTGGCGCAATTTGAACAGGACAGCATGTTGTGGCATTTAGGCATGTCGGGCAGTTTTCGTCTTTGCGATGCGCAGGAAGATTTACGCAAACACGACCATTTGATTATTCAGTTTGAAGATATACAATTGCGCTACCACGACCCACGTCGCTTTGGCTGTATTTTATGGCTAAATGAAAGCTCTCAACGCAAACTGATAGATCCACTTGGCCCTGAGCCGTTGAGTGATGCCTTTAACCCCGACTATCTTGCACAGAAGCTCAAAAACAAAAATGTTGGCATCAAAGTTGCAATTATGGATAACCATGTCGTGGTGGGTGTGGGCAATATTTATGCCACGGAAAGTCTGTTTAATTTAGGTATTCACCCTGCACAACCTGCATCATCACTCAGTTTGAAACAGATTGAAAAACTAGTGCTCGAAATCAAACGCATTTTAAAACAAGCGATTGATTTAGGCGGTTCGACCTTACGTGATTACAGCAATGCGATGGGCGAAAATGGCTATTTCCAACAAACCTTGTTGGCGTATGGACGTGCAGGTGAAATGTGTGTGAACTGTGAAACCACACTAGAAAATTTAAAACTGGGCCAACGTGCCTCGGTATTTTGTCCTGAATGTCAGCCTTTGAAAAAAGTACTCACTTCGACTAAAGCTGCAACAAGCAAACGAGGTAAAAAAGTATGAGAACCGCTATTGTGCGTCATATTTTAGTGAAAGATAAAGAAACCTGTGAACAACTGAAAAAGCGGATTCAATCAGGTGCTGATTTTGCCAAAATTGCCAAACAATTTTCGACCTGCCCTTCAGGAAAAAAAGGTGGGGAATTGGGTGAGGTCAAAAAAGGACAATTGGTACCCGTGATTGATAAATTAGTGTTTACCGCAGCAGAACGCGTACTACACGGCCCTGTAAAAAGTCAGTTTGGTTTTCATTTGGTAGAAGTAAAGTTTCGGATGTAATTTTTATGCCTTCAGCGCCTCTCCATCCTAGAGAATAGGGTGCAAACAAACGGCGCATAAAGCGCCGTTTGTTTTGATTGCGTATTAAAAATTATTGACGTTTTTTCAATTCATCACGAATTTCACGTAGCAACGCGATATCTTCTGGCGTTGCTGCTGGTTCTGGCGCTGCTTCTTCTTGTTTACGGCGCATACGATTAATCATTTTCACCATTAAGAACACCACCCATGCCAAAATGATGAAGTTAATTAAAATCGTAAGGAAGTTACCATAGGTCAGGACATTTACACCTGCTTTGGTTAACTCATCTAAAGACTGTAAATTGTTTGGGTTATCGCCCAAAACAAAGAACTTTTGTGTGAAATCCACACCACCGCCAGTGATCACAGTAATCAATGGCATGATGATATCTTTCACTAATGAGTCAACAATTTTACCAAATGCCCCACCAATAATCACACCGACAGCCAAGTCGATCATATTGCCTTTTACCGCAAATTCGCGGAACTCTTGAATAATACTCATTTAAATCTCCAGTTTTTTTTGACTTTAATTTATGTGACGAAGTATACATTAACTTTATAGCTTCATTTCCACGTAATTTACTTGGAAATCATCTGCTTTTATATATTGGTTTGCTAATTTAAACAAAAAAATGCCATCAATAAATTGATGGCATTTTTAAATTTTGCTGCCCCGCATGAGGACAACATCATTTTTAAAACTTATTTACCAGAACGGTTACGTTTACGTTCGTTTTCAGTCAACCAGCGTTTACGGATACGGATTGACTTAGGTGTTACTTCAACTAATTCATCATCTTCAATAAATTCAAGCGCTTGTTCAAGCGTGAATTCAATTGCAGGTACCAATGTCAACGCATCATCAGTACCAGAAGCACGTACGTTAGTTAACTGTTTCGCTTTAGTTGGGTTAACTGTCATGTCGTCTGAACGAGAGTTAATCCCTACGATCATACCTTCGTAAACTTCTAACTGAGGTTTAGCAAATAGACGACCACGGTCCTGCAATGTGAACAATGCATAGCCAAGGCAAGTACCTTGAACCATAGAAATCAACACACCGTTTTGACGTTTCGCAACTTGACCTGCTTTCATTGGGCCATAGTGTGAGAAGCTTGACGTCATGATACCCGTACCAGAAGTCATGGTCATGAATTCAGAACGGAAACCAATTAAACCACGTGAAGGCACAGTGGCTTCAATACGGATACGACCTTTACCGTCTACTTCCATATTGGTCATCTCACCTTTACGGTTACCCATTTGTTCCATCACAGCGCCTTGGTGCTGTTCTTCTACGTCAAAAGTCACGTTTTCGTATGGTTCTTGCATTTCGCCATCAATCTCTTTCAAGATGACTTGCGGACGAGATACACCCATTTCGAAGCCTTCACGGCGCATGTTTTCAATCAATACAGAAAGGTGAAGCTCACCACGACCAGATACTTTGAAACGGTCTGGACTGTCAGTATCTTCTACACGAAGTGCAACGTTGTGAATTAATTCGCGGTCTAGACGTTCACGAATGTTACGTGAAGTCACGAACTTACCTTCTTTACCCGCAAAAGGTGAGTTGTTGACTTGGAATGTCATCGATACGGTTGGTTCGTCTACAGAAAGCGGCGGTAAAGCTTCTACATTTTTCGGATCACAAATCGTGTCAGAAATATGTAATTCGTCCATGCCTGTTACACAAACGATGTCACCTGCAGATGCAGATTCGATGTCGATACGCTCTAAACCGTGGTAACCCATGATTTTTAAGATACGACCGTTACGTGTTTTGCCTTCTTGGTCAATCACGGTTACAGGTGTATTCAATTTCACAGAACCACGTTGAATACGACCCACACCAATCACACCCACGAAACTATTATAGTCAAGTGAAGAGACTTGCATTTGGAATGGACCATCAACATCAACTGCTGGTGGCTCGACGATATCTACAATTGTTTGGAATAACGGCGTCATATCTTCCGCTAATTCGTCTGGCGCAGGACCAGCAACACCACGTAAGCCTGATGCATATACGATTGGGAAGTCTAATTGGTCATCGGTTGCACCCAAGTTATCAAACAAGTCAAATACTTGATCAATAACCCAGTCTGGACGCGCGTTTGGCTTGTCTACTTTGTTGATGATCACGATTGGCTTCAAACCACGTGCGAACGCTTTTTGCGTTACGAAACGTGTTTGTGGCATTGGGCCTTCTTGTGAGTCAACCAAAAGAAGTACGCAATCCACCATCGACATTACACGTTCAACTTCGCCACCGAAGTCGGCGTGTCCCGGGGTGTCCACAATGTTAATGCGGTATTCAGTATCAGTACGTTTGTCTAACCATTTGATTGCAGTGTTTTTTGCAAGAATGGTAATACCACGTTCACTTTCAATAGCGCCTGAATCCATGACACGCTCAATCTCGCCCGCTCGTTCACCGAGTGCGCCCGATTGTTGTAAAAGTTTATCCACAAGAGTTGTTTTTCCGTGGTCAACGTGCGCAATAATTGCGATGTTGCGGAGAGTTTTAATATCAGACATTTAAATTCAATACGCTATAAATTTGAGGGCAAATTATACAGAAAAATACTAAAGTTTTATAGTGACACTTTATTGACACACACAATTTTTTTGATGAGTGGCGTGCTTTGGGTTTTGTAAAGCTGTGTAACTCGATTAGAATAGCGCCACTTTTGCAATTTTTTATGACTCATGTCTGATTTAAACCACTCTCCCCACCCAAAAGACCAGCTCGATTTGGTCTATGGTCTGAATGACCGTCCAAAACCATTCATCGCTTTTTTAGCAGCTTTTCAGCATTTACTGGCAATTATTGTTCCAATTGTCACACCAGGTCTCTTAATTTGCTTGGCTTTAGGTGTTTCCAAACAAGATACCAACATGATCTTGTCAATGTCTTTGGTCATTTCAGGCATTGCAACCTTTTTACAATGTAAAAAAGTCGGCCCTTTTGGTGCAGGTTTGCTCATTGTGCAAGGCACCAGTTTTAACTTTATTGGCCCAATCATTGGTATTGGCTCTGCTATGGTCGCCGCAGGCACACCTGTTGAATCGGTCATGGCGGCAATTTTTGGCGTGGTCATTGCAGGTTCGTTTATTGAAATGGGCGTATCGCAAATTTTACCGTGGGTCAAAAAGCTGATTACCCCATTGGTCACTGGTATTGTGGTACTTCTCATTGGTTTGACCTTAATTAAAGAAGGTTTAATCAGTATGGGCGGTGGCTACCAAGCCATGAGCAATAATACCTTTGCCAATACCGACAACCTGATTATGTCGTGTACCGTCTTGGCAATTATTATTATTTTGAACCGCATCAATATCACGTGGATTAAAAGCTCTGCCATTTTAATTGCCTTGGTGATTGGTTATGCAATGGCAGGCATGATGGGTCATCTCGACTTTTCAGGTCTGAAAGATGCCCCTCTGGTACAAGTGCCGACTCCGATGCATTTTGGACTGGATTTCTCTTGGAGCTTATTCATTCCATTGGCATTTATTTATTTGGTGACGTCATTAGAAGCCATTGGTGATATTACCGCGACCTCTAAACTCTCCAATCAACCTGTCGATGGCCCACAATGGATGCAACGCATTAAAGGCGGTGTATTGGTAAATGGCGCTAACTCATTCTTGGCAGGGATTTTCAACACATTCCCAAGTTCGGTATTTGCCCAAAACAATGGCGTGATTCAACTTACAGGTGTTGCTAGCCGTTATGTCGGTATCTGGATTGCTGCCCTGCTCATCATTTTAGGTTTACTTCCTACAGTCGCGGGTGTGATTCAGGCTGTGCCTCAAGCCGTACTAGGTGGTGCTGTGATGGTGATGTTTGGTGCCGTTGCCGCTTCGGGAATCAATATTCTTTCAGGTGTCGCTTTAGATCGTCGTGCCTTACTGATTATTGCAATTTCATTGGGCTTAGGCTTAGGTGTTGCACAAGTGCCACAAATTCTGGAACACTTACCTGAATTATTCCGTAATATTTTCAGTTCAGGCGTTGCAACAGGCGGTATTGCAGCACTCATTTTAAATATTGTGCTTCCTGAAACTAAAAAGTAATTGCATGTCCAAAAAACACTGTCTGAGCTGAACTTGGGCAGTGTTTTTCTATTGGAGAGAGAACCATGAACCCCCAAAGCGAAGTTTTACTCAGACAATATGACTATTTGTCTGGTCGCGTTCTACTGATCAATGCCCCGACCGATCAACTCCTCGCAGAATTGGGTGACTCAATCCAAGCTTCTGTTTGGACATGGAATTTTAACGACTATCAATACTTTCAAAATCAACAGGCGCAAGTGCATTTTGGTGCAGAATCGCCTGCAGGTGAATTTGATCAGGCTGTTATTTTTGTGCCGAAATCCAAGGAACTGCTCAATTACCTGATTCACACCATTGCCGCACAACTCCCACAAGGCAGCAGCGTATTTTTAGTCGGTGAAAAGAAAGCAGGAATTGAACGGGCTGCAAAGCAATTACAACCTTATGGCAAAACACTCAAACTAGATAGCGCCCGCCACTGCCAACTATGGCAGCTGATTTTAGACTGCAAGGTTCAAACTAAAGCCTTAGCAGATTGGGCGCAAAACTATACAGTTGCTACACCTAAAGGCGATTTACAGATTTGTGCCTTGCCGGGTGTATTTAGCCAAAAACACTTGGATGTTGGCACGGCTGTATTATTGCCTTATTTGAATCAGGTTACTGCTGGAAAAATTGCAGATTTTGGCTGTGGCGCGGGTGTGATCAGTGCTTACTTAGCCAAACTTAACCCTGAAAATCGTATTTTTGCTTTAGATGTCGATGCCTTTGCTTTAGCGTCAACGCAAATGACGTTTGAAAAAAATCAGCTCAATCCACAACAGCTTGAAATTAAAGCCGTGACAGGCATTGAAGATGCACCGCTATTTTTGCATGCCATCGTGAGTAACCCCCCGTTCCACCAAGGCATTCACACACATTACGATGCCAGTGAAAATCTGTGTAAAACCTCACGTCGTCACCTGAAATCGGGTGGTGAACTTTGGATTGTGGCCAATCGCTTTTTGAATTATCCACTCTTAATTGAACAAAGTTTCGGTCAATGCACAATCAAGGCAGATCAACAAGGCTTTAAAGTGCTGTTTGCCAGCACGCAGAAAAATACAAAGGAAGTAGGATGAGCGACTCACACAACAGTAGAAAACTGCAGCGTAAGCTCGGTGCGCGTCATTTAAACATGATCGCCATTGGTGGCTCAATTGGTACAGGTTTATTCCTTGCTTCAGGTGCGACCATTGCCAATGCAGGTCCTGGTGGCGCCTTGCTTGCGTATGCCCTAATTGGCGTCATGATTTATTTTTTGATGACCAGTCTAGGCGAACTTGCAACGCATAATCCAACTTCAGGCGCGTTCTTTACCTATGGCAGTAAATATGTCGAAGGTGGTTTCGGTTTTGCACTAGGTTGGAACTATTGGTACAACTGGGCTATTACCGTGGCATTTGAATTGGTTGCGGTGCAATTCATCATGAAATTTTGGTTTCCTGATATTCCTGGCTTTTACTGGAGTGCATTATTTTTAGCGGTGGTTTTCGCAATTAACGCATTAACCGTCAAAGGTTTTGGTGAGTCTGAGTTCTTCTTTTCTTTGGTCAAAGTACTTGCGATTGTGGCATTCATCATTATCGGTATTTTTATGATTGTCAAAATCATGCTCAACCCTGATGTTGCTACATTTGCCAATTGGAGCAAAGGCGAAGCGCCATTTGTAGGTGGACTATCTGCCTTAATTGGTGTGGCGATGATTGCAGGATTCTCATTTCAAGGTACTGAAATGGTTGGGGTTGCAGCGGGTGAATCTAAAAATCCTAAGAAAACCATTCCTATTGCAATCAAACAAATCTTCTGGCGTATTTTGTTGTTTTATATCGTGTGTATTTTTATTATTGGTACCTTAATCGCCTATGATGACCCACGTTTACTTCAAGCAGCCGCCACCGATAACATTGCACTCTCTCCGTTTACTTTACTATATGAACAGGCAGGCTTTGCCTTTGCCGCAAGTGTCATGAATGCAGTAATTTTAACTGCGATTCTTTCTGCTGGTAACTCGGGTATGTATTCATCGACCCGTATGCTATTTGATATGGCACGTAAAGGCAGTGCACCAAAAGCTTTTGCCCGCTTGGATGCTCGTGGCGTCCCAATGAATGCACTGTATGCCACAACAGCAATCGCTGCACTATGTTTTTTAACAACATTTATTGGCGAAAAACAAGTATTTAACTGGCTTCTGAATATGTCAGGCATGTGTGGTTTTATCGTTTGGCTCGGAATTGCTGTATCGCATTATCGCTTCCGTAAAGGCTATTTGGCACAAGGCTACAAACTTGAAGATTTAGATTACCGCGCTAAATTTTTTCCTTTTGCGCCATGGTTTGCCTTTATTTTGTGTGCAATTGTTGTATTAGGGCAAAACTACCAAGCAGTGCTTGAAGGTGAATGGCTCGCAGTTTTATCGACTTATATTGGTATTCTTTTGTTCTTGGTCATTTGGTTAGGCTATAAATGGAAACACAAAACCAAACTGATTGCATATCAGGAGATGGATGTGAAACCACTACACCCTGATCATGACTAAAGTAAATCTTCTTCTATTGCACTTCATTTGAGAAGCTAAGATTCTAAAACAGCCAACATTTGGCTGTTTTTTTATGGCGTAAATTTAAGACAAATTTTATTTTAAAGCAATTTCGTTATTGATAATACGGCGAGAAATCACGCCACAAACTGCTCAATGTTGATTTTCATAATCGCTAATCAACTACTTGATTGACTGAGATACATCAAGTCTATATGTCTTGTCTAAAAAATTTGACTTAGTTTAGGGTTCAACAGACCAAAATATTAAGTACTATCAGCCCCTACTCTATTTACCCTTTACTCTGCAAGATCATACTTTTACAGTATTTTTAAAGCATATTGAATATGGATCATTTTAGGCTCTCTGATCGATACACGCCATAAAAAATAAGCATAAAAAAACGACTCCGAGGAGTCGTTTTTTTCAACTTAACTCAAATTATTGAGCTTGTTGTTCAACAGTCACTGTACGGCTGCCAGTGATCGTCGCGAATACACGACGGTTCATAGCACGACCTTCTTTAGTGTTGTTGTCAGCAATCGGTTGATCCCAAGCGAAACCTTGAGTAGACAAACGAGCTGGATCTACATTGTATTCATTTACAAGTGAAGATTTAACAGAGTTCGCACGAGCTAAAGATAAACGTTCGTTCAATGCACGTGGACCAGTGTTGTCAGTGTGACCTTCGATGCGAGCAGTAGCGTTTGGATATTCAACTAACTTCTCAGCAACTTTAGCGATTTCTGGCTTGTACTGATCTTTGATGTTTGATTTGTTCGTATCAAAGAACACACGAAGTTCCATGTTCAAGTCTTCAGTCAACTCTTGTGGAGCAGGTTGAACTGGAGCAACGGTTTCAACTGGAGCAACTTCTACTACAGGAGCAGCTGGCTTCAAGTGACCGCCAAGAACTACGTTAAGACCAGCTAAAGCTGTGTAGTTCCAGAATTTTTCGTCAAAGTGGTAAGTACCACGTGCTTCTGTACGAAGAGATAAAGCATCGTTTAAGCGGAAGAACGCACCAACACCCGCGTTACCAAGTGTACCTTCTTCTTCAAGACCACGACCTTCACGACCTAAATCATTATCAAATTTATACTTATAGTGACCAGCACCTAAAAGTACATATGGTTTGATTTTGCTGTCGTAGTTTTTAGTGATCAAGTCTGAAGTCGCATAGAAGTTACCTGCGATATTTTGACCTTTATACTCAGCACCAGCTTGATCGATCATATCACCTTTAACTTGTGAATATTCTGCTTCAAAACCTAACCAAGGGGTAAGTTCAACACCAAGTGCAGCACCTACAAATAGATCATCATCCATTTGTGCAGAAGTGGTCAACTCGCCATCATTACCAGCATTGTTGTGCTGTGTATCTTGCCAAGTGTAACCAAGCATTAATGGGGTAACAGTTACGCCCGCGTTTGCAGCAGCTAAAGGAGCAGCTACGAGCATTGCTAATGCAATACGACTCATTTTCATGGATTTATCCTCCAGAGATAACAATTGTTGTTCAAGCTCAAGCCTAAATTTTCGACTACCCTGAGATAGGCTTTCTTATACCCCAGTATTATTTTTAAGCTAGTCACTTTGAATCATACAAACACTTTATTACTTTTCCAAGTGCTTGATAATTTTAATCAAGTAAATTATTGACAAAATTACTTACAATTTCCGTTGTAATTCGGTAACTTTCTACTCAATTTTTTATTGTGAATAGCTTATCTTTCTTGCGCTTTATTTTAACAGCTTTCTCGAAAGTTGTTTAATATTTATTATACAGCAGATAAAGCGCTATAAAACAACAAATTACTCAAATTAATCATAAAAAAACATAACAATAACAGGTATAGACTTATGTCAAATATAAGCAAAAACGGCTTCACGCTGTTTGAATTGATCGTCACGTTAGCAATTAGTGCGATTTTAGTCATGATTGCCCTGCCCTATTTTCATCAGCTGATGGCAGAACAAGAACTCAAGCGAATTCAGTATTCATTACAGTCCAGCCTGAAAATAGCACGCTCCCATGCCTTCACCCATCATAGTAATGTTGTGATCTGTCCAACACATGACTTTAGCCAATGCAGTAAGCAAAACTGGAATACGGGTTTTATGATTTTTATTGATCGAAATAAAAATCGTCAGATAGACAACAATGAATACATTCTTTATACAGAAAAAACTGCACTTAAATACGGTACCTTGGATTGGCGTGGCACTTTAAACATACCCAGTGTAACTTTTAATGCACAACAAGGTTTGCCGATCGGCTCGAATGGTAGTTTCTTTTACTGCTCTACTCACGTCGCGAGCAAACGACTGGTGCTTAGTAAAATGGGGCAAACTCGAGCTGAAGACATCAATGGATGTTAACTGAGCAGTCTAAATGATCTTTATATTGTCACTTTATTCTCATCTTTTTTTGCCTATACTGCTGAAGTGATCTATTCCTGCTTGGAATTAAATCTAGACAAAAGCACATATAAAAAACTGGGAGAATAAAATGACGGATATCGTTATTGTAAATGGTGCACGCACTGCAATGGGTGGCTTTCAAGGCAGTTTAGCCAATGTGACTGCACCAGAATTAGGTGCGGCAAGTATCCAAGCGGCCATTCAACGTGCGGGGGTACAAGCAACAGAAATCGATGAAGTCATTATGGGCTGCGTCCTGCCTGCAGGCTTAAAGCAAGGCCCTGCTCGTCAGGCGATGCGTCAAGCAGGCTTACCAGATTCTACAGGTGCGGTCACCATCAACAAACTCTGTGGTTCTGGTATGAAAGCTGTCATGCAAGCAGCCGATGCAATCAAAGCAGGTTCTGCCTCAATCATTGTCGCTGGTGGTATGGAGTCAATGAGTAATGCACCTTATGTACTGACCAAAGCACGTGCTGGGTACCGTATGGGACATGGTGATGTGAAAGACCACATGTTCTTAGACGGCCTTGAAGATGCTGAAACAGGTCGTTTGATGGGCTCATTCGCACAAGATATGGCCAATAGCAAAGGTTACACACGCCAACAAATGGATGACTTTGCGATTCGCTCACTCAAACGTGCACAAACTGCAGTCAATGAAGGCTATTTCGCTGATGAAATCGTCCCTGTGACAGTTACAACTCGTAAAGGCGATGTCATTGTAGATAAAGATGAACAACCTTTTAATGCCAATATTGAAAAAATTCCAACACTTCGTCCTGCCTTCGCTAAAGATGGCAGTATTACTGCTGCAAATGCCAGTTCTATTTCGGATGGCGCTTCGGCTTTAGTCCTGACATCTGCAGAAAATGCAGCAAGCAAAGGTTTGCAACCATTGGCGAAAATTGTGGCTTATGCCACCAATTCACAACATCCATCGGAGTTCACCATCGCCCCTGTTGCTGCGATTCAAAAAGTATTGGATAAAGCAGCTTGGCAAGTTGCAGATGTAGATTTATGGGAAATTAATGAAGCTTTTGCCATGGTCACCATGTGCCCAATGGATGAGTTCAAGCTTGATCCTGAAAAAGTGAATATCAACGGTGGTGCATGTGCGCTTGGGCATCCTGTGGGTTCTACAGGTTCACGTATTATCCTAACTTTGATTCATGCGCTTAAACGTACAGGTGGCAAGCGTGGCGTTGCTGCTCTCTGTATTGGTGGTGGTGAAGCAACTGCGGTCGCGATTGAATTACTTTAAGTGCCTTGCAACCCCTATTTCGTAAAGAGGGATTGAGGTAGATTGAATAAAGTCATTCCCTAACCCTTCTTTATTCAAAAAGTAAAAAGACGAATCATTGATTCGTCTTTTTGCTTATAGCTTTAAAAAGTTTAGAGCAATTCTGCACGCAACTGTTCAGGCGATTTCATTGACAATAAACCTGGCGCAACATCATAAGCAGTTTTTGCACCATATTGCTGCATTTGGTTTAAACGATAGCAAGCACGTGCATAAGCCACCAAAATACTCGCGGTAAACTCAGGATTGCTGTCTAACTTCAATGAGAATTCAAGCACTTGTTTTTGTTCATCGCTGGTATTGCCACTGCGAATGACAAAACCACCATGTGGCATGCGTTGGTGATCTTTGGCTAAAGTCGCTTCATCAATGAAATTTACGGTTGTGTTGTAGTCAGCGAAATAATCTGGCATGGTCACAATCGCTTGCTCTACCGCAGCAGCATCGGCACCTTCTGCAAGTACGACATAACATTCACGAGTATGTTTATCTTTGGTGCTTAATACAGGACGCGCACCGCTACGCACTTGTTCAATGGCATCATTCGATGGAATGGTATATTGCACACCTGCTTTTACACCATCAACACGACGAATGGCATCTGAGTGACCCTGACTTAAACCTTTACCCCAAAAAGTATAGGTTTCACCATCAGGTAACAACGCTTCACCAAATAAACGATTAATCGAGAACATGCCTGGATCCCAACCAATTGAGATGAGTGCAGTTTTCTTGTTCGCTGTCGCAGGTGCATCTACAGATGCATAATATTCAGGAATACGTGCATGCGTATCGAAACTATCGACAATATTAAATTGGCTCGCCAATACAGGACCTTGTTGTGGCAAGTCATCTTTTGAACCACCACATAAAATCAGCACGTCAATTTTGTCTTGAAAATCTGACAGTGAATCCATGTGAAACACTGCTGTTTCAGCAAAACATGGTGAAACGCTTTCAGGCGCACGACGGGTAAAAATACCCACCAATTGTAAATCTGGGTTTTTCTGAATCGCCGTTTCAACGCCACGACCTAAGTTGCCATAACCAGCAATGCCAATACGGATAGAATTTTGCATAAAGACAAATCACTTCATCATGAAAAAATTGAAAAATAAATCAGAGGATAATCACATCAAATTATCGTCTTGATTGATTTTTGATAATGTAAAAATAACGCCTACATAAGACTGCGATGCTACATCAGCGTGCTTATACTACAGCACTTTACGGTAAATTAAATCATTAAGAAGTGCGATAAAACAAGCCGTTTGATCATTTTAAGGCAAACAAAAAGCCTGCACATGGCAGGCTGTTTGTAAATGTGTGAACCGTGATATTTCGATAAAATCTATCTACATTTCGATGAAATCCATTATCAATATATTACGCACCTGTTTGATAATTTGGTTTTGGCACTGCGGTAGAAGCTTGATAAGGATGGGTAAAGTCCGCCAAACCTGCTGCAGCTTCTTGCACATCTTTACCTTCTTTAATCACGAAAGTATCGAAACCTGCACGCTTCATATAATTTAAGACGTCTTTAAAGACATCACCGACTGCGCGAAGTTCACCCTGAAAGCCTTGACGGCGTAACAATGCCGCAAAAGAATAACCACGGCCATCGTTAAAACCTGCAAATTCAATAAAAATCGCATCCAGTTCTGCCAATGGAAATTCATGGTTTTCAGGCGAAGCATCTACCGTTAAATATAGGGCTTTTTTACCTGAAATTTGTGCCAACTGATCAAGCTGTTCAACGCTGAGCACCACATCACCTTGCGGTAATGCTGCATCTTCAGCAATCACTTGATAAGTATTGTCTGTAATCGTGCCATCTTTCGCGAGCACAGGTAGTGCAGTATTAAGCATAAGCGCGCTCCTTAAATGGTTGAATGCCGACACGGCGATAAGTGTCGATGAAGTCTTCACCTTCACTACGCAAATCTAAGTAGGTATTTAAAATTTCTTCCACCACATCAGGAATCACTTCAGCAGCAAAAGATGGCCCTAAAATATCACCGATTGACGCATCATGGTCTGCATGCCCGCCCAAAGTGATTTGGTAGAATTCCGCGCCTTTTTTATCGACACCTAAAATCCCGATATTACCAACGTGGTGATGACCACAAGCGTTCATACAACCTGAAATATTCAAATCCAGTTTGCCAAGATTATAAATGGTATCCAAATCATCAAAACGGCGTGAAATGGCTTCTGAAATTGGAATAGATTTGGCATTGGCAAGTGAACAGAAATCACCACCCGGACAGCAAATAATATCGGTAATAAAGCCAATATGCGCGCGCGCCAAGTTGTTAGCATCTAGCACTTGCCACAATGCAAACAGGTCTTTTTGTGGCACATCTACCAAAGCAATATTTTGCTCATGCGTGGTACGCAACTCACCAAAGGTATATTGATCGGCTAAATCTGCAATCAGATTCATTTCTTCTGTCGTCATGTCACCTGGTGCAACACCTGCACGTTTCAATGAAATGGTGACAATACGATAGCCTTGTACTTTGTGCGCATTGGTGTTGATGTTGAACCATTGCTTGAATTTTGGATACTGCGCAAACAGCTCGCTAAAATCTTCATCGGCATAGTTTTGATAAGCAAATGGCGTGAAGTTTTCATCCATTTTTTGCAAAGTTTCTGCATCAATTTTTAAGGTTTTCACCGTATGTGCAAATTCAGCTTCAACTTTTTCTGCAAATACTGCTGGAGTTAAGGCTTTTACCAAAATTTTGATACGTGCTTTATATTTATTGTCGCGACGACCATGCAAGTTATAAACACGTAAAATAGCTTCTAAGTAAGCAATCAAATCTTCACGTGGCAAGAACTCACGAATAAAGCTACCGATAATTGGAGTACGACCTAAGCCGCCACCAACTTTAATTTTATAGCCAATTTCGCCTGCTTCATTTTTAACAATATAGACGCCAATGTCATGAAATGCAGTCGCAGCACGGTCAATTTCTTCCAGTGCAGACACCGCAATTTTGAATTTACGTGGCAAGAAGGCAAATTCAGGGTGGAAAGTCGACCACTGACGAATTAATTCACAGGTTGGACGTGGGTCAGCAATTTCGCCCGCCACGACACCTGCATACTGGTCTGTGGTGGTATTACGAATACAGTTACCCGAAGTCTGAATTGCGTGCATTTGTACGGTTGCAAGCTCTGCCAGCATGTCAGGCACATTTTCCAGTGCAGGCCAGTTAAACTGAATATTTTGACGTGTTGATACGTGCGCATAGCCACGGTCATAGTCTTTGGCAAGCTGCGCAACTTTACGCAATTGCTTAGAGTTCATCAGACCGTAAGGCACCGCAATACGCAACATTGGCGCATAGCGTTGTACATACAAACCATTTTGCAGACGCAATGGACGATATTCATCCTCAGTCAATTTGCCTGCTAAATAACGTTCCGTTTGGTCGCGGAACTGTGCAACACGTTCATTAATCAGTTGCTGATCGAAATCAGTATATAAATACATGGCGTACAGCTAGTCATTTCTATTATCACGGCTGACAGCATAGCGAGATTCAATCTATCAACAAAATGTGTTTTTTACATATTTCTTAGCGGTTTTATTGATAAGCCATTGCAACATCACAGCCTGTAAGCCTTTGCCAAAATTTACAGGCTTTTTATAGAGCTATCACAAAATAGTGCATGCTTTAGCACTTTTTCTGCTATAGCATCTATTCGATCTATTATTGATTACCTGTGGTTATGACTTGGCTTTATCTTCATCCTGATTTTTAATCTGAGATGACCACTGCCCTGCACCCAAAGCCTGCCCGATATAATCGTAACGCATTTGAGAACGTGAAAATTTAATTGGACACGCCAACTGAGTTTCAGTTTTTTCGGCATTCTGCTGAATAGGAACTTCTACTGTCCAACCGCGTTGCTGTGCCAAAGGTGAATGTAAGGCTTCATCTAAAGTGAATACAGGTTCAACGCAGACATCATATTGCGCGAATACCTGCTGCCATGTGGCAAAACTTTGTGTTTTAATTTTATCTTGAATAGCGTGTTTGACTTGCAAGCGCTCTTGCGGATCTAAAGATGCCCCTTTTTCCAAAAGTATCGGTAAGTTTAAAATCTGTGCCAAACCCTGCATAAACTGCGGCTCTAAACTACCGACTGAAAGATAACGGCCATCTGCTGTTTCATAATAGTCATAATAGGTGCCACCATTTAAGTAAGATTGCTCAGCATATTGAGGAACCTGTGCCGCCAAAACTGCTGAAGCGGCCATATTGTTTAAAGTCGCAGCGCAATCGGTCATCGAAATATCAATATACTGCCCTAAACCACTGCGCTGACGTTCTATCACTGCACTTAAAATCGCCACCAAAGCATGCAATGATCCACCTGCTACATCGGCCACTTGAATCCCGAGCGGTGGCGGCCCACCCGCTTGCCGTCCACTATGCCCCGCAATGCCAGACAAGGCTAAATAGTTGATGTCATGTCCTGCCCTTTGTTGATAATCGCCTGTTTGTCCATAACCTGTGATGGAACAATAGATCAGTCGCGGATTAATTTTTGCCAAGCTGGCATAGTCCAGCCCTAAACGCTGCATCACGCCTGGTCTAAACTGTTCCAATACAATATCGAATTCGGCAATTTTATCGTGAATAAGCTGAATACTTTCGGGGGATTTTAAATCCAAAGTAATTGACTGTTTATTCCGATTCAAATAACTGTGCGAAGTCGCTTGTCCATTGGCATAGGGTGGAAATAAACGAATTAAGTCAGGACGGGTTGCCGATTCAATATGAATCACCTCTGCACCCATATCCGCCAAATACAAACTGGCAAAAGGGCCGGGCAATAAGGTGGAAAAATCTAAAACTTTTAAACCGCTCAGTGCATGTGTCATTGTTGTGATTACTCGATTTTTACTGATTTTCCGTTCATCTTATAAACAGCAAAACTGTAACACAATGTCATGTTCAGCCATTTACCTTGATCATTTCGGCAATTTATTATGTAAAATAAGTAAAATTGGTATTGTAAATTGCCAATTTCAATTTTTAGCGTCATTTAGGTCAAGCTTACGTGAATACAAAAGAGACTGAAGGATTTAACATGAGCAGAGATACCATTAGTATCCATTTTGTAAATGCAGCGCTCACGGGTGTTAAGCGACTCGGCATGGATGTCGAAACCTTATTATCTCATGTCGGTATTGAGGCAGAACTTCTGCGCCAACCGAAAGCACGTATTTCACCTGAACAATATACTCGCTTTATTAAAATGTTGTGGATGGTGACACAAGACGAACACGTGGGTTTTGATTCTCAGCCACGTCGTTTGGGTACATTCGCGATCATGTGCCAATTGGTAATTCACGCCAAAACACTGGGCGATGCCTTAGAACTCTCTTCGCAATTCTACAAACTGTTTGGTGATGATTGGTCGGTTACCTTAGAACGTGATAAACACGAAGCACGTTTGGTACCATCTATTCCACAAGCTATGGATCCTGATCACTTTATTACTGAAAGTATGTTGATGATTTGGCACGGCTTGGCATCTTGGCTGATTGAACGTCGCCTGCCTTTGGAGCGCGTACATTTTGGCTATCCACGTCCTGCACATGCAGATGAATACGATGCGCTGTTCTTTGCGCCTGTCATGCAATTTGACATGCCACGCACCGAAATTACCTTTGCTGCCGACTACTTGGATTTACCAATTCGTCAAACCCAAGAAACCTTAGACGAATTCTTAAAAACCGCGCCTGCGCAATTGTTGGTGAAATTCAAAAACACCAATTCTTTAACTTCGCGTATTCGTGACGTGTTAAAGAGCCAAATTGGCGAAGAAATGCCAACCTTGAACGATGTTGCATCCATGCTGTACCTATCGCCACAAACCTTGCGTCGTCGTTTGGCTGCAGAAGGTAAAAGCTATCAAGGGGTAAAAGATGCATTACGCCGTGATGCCGCGATTCACCTATTGCTGAATCCTGAACTTACCCTTGAAGATGTGGCACAACAAGTTGGCTTTAGCGAAACCAGTACTTTCCACCGTGCTTTCAAAAAGTGGACTGGCGTCACACCTGGTTTATACCGTCAGTTGCACGGTTATCATTAATTTAGAATCGACAATTCACAATAACTCGTAATTCCAATCGATTGCCCTTGCACACCGCAAGGGCTTTTTTTATCGCTCTATTATAGTTTCAATCTTTCTGCCAAATTACTGCGTCATCCCAATTAGCAAAAAACCTCACTGACCTGTACCGTTCTCGTCATTGCACTTCAAAATTTTCAGATTACACTCAAAAGCAATCATAAAGAAAACTATCGACAAGGGATTGATTATGAGCGAGGCCTACATCATTGATGCTATTCGCACTCCGCGCGGCAAAGGAAAAAAAGATGGCGCATTACACGAAGTTAAACCCATTCGCCTACTCACAACCTTATTGAATGAATTGCAACAACGACACAACCTAGACACCTCACAAGTAGACGATATTGTTTTGGGTTGTGTCACACCAATTGGCGATCAGGGTGCAGATATTGCCAAAACCGCAGCGATTGCAGCAGGTTGGGACAATGATGTTGCTGGGGTACAAATCAACCGCTTTTGTGCCTCAGGTTTAGAAGCCGTGAACCTCGCAGCGCAAAAAGTTCGTTCGGGTTGGGAAGATTTAATCGTTGCAGGTGGTGTGGAATCTATGTCACGCGTGGCAATGGGTTCCGATGGTGGTGCTTGGGCATTCGACCCTGAAACCAATATGGCTTGTGACTTTATTCCACAAGGTATTGGCGCTGACTTAATTGCCACACTCGATGGCTATAGCCGTACAGAAGTCGATCAATTTGCAGCAGCATCACAGCACAAAGCCGCAGCAGCACAAGCACAGGGACATTTCGAGCGCTCGATTGTACCTGTCAAAGATCAGGCAGGTGTGGTGATTTTGGCACAAGATGAATTTATCAAACCACAGACCACGGCTGAAAGCTTGGCACAGCTCAAGCCGAGTTTTGCCAATATGGGACAAATGGGTTTTGATGCGATTGCCCTGCAAAAATATCCTGAAGCAGGACAAGTCAATCATGTGCATCATGCAGGCAATTCATCAGGTATTGTTGATGGCGCGGCGTTGGTCTTGATTGCATCAGAACAAGCGGTACAACAACACAACTTAAAACCACGCGCCAAAGTGCTTGCTACCGCACTGGTTGGCACAGACCCTGCCATTATGCTCACAGGACCCGCGCCTGCAGCACGCAAAGCCTTAGCCAAAGCAGGACTGAACATTGAAGATATTGATCTGTTTGAAGTCAATGAAGCCTTTGCAGCCGTGGTTCTGCGTTTTATTACAGAACTTCAGGTTGATCCCGCCAAAGTCAATGTGAATGGTGGTGCTATTGCCTTGGGTCATCCACTTGGCGCTACAGGTGCCATGATTTTAGGCACCTTACTGGACGAGCTAGAACGACAAGATAAAAAACGCGGCATGGCTACATTATGTGTAGGCGGTGGGATGGGAATTGCCACCATTATTGAGCGAGTATAAGGAGTATAAAAATGAGCGCCATTCACTATTATAAAAATGCCGATAACATTGTCATTCTAACCTTTGACTCACCAAATCAATCTGCCAACACCATGAATGCTGACTTTAGAGATGCATTAGCGCAAGTGGTACAAAAGTTAAAAGCAGACGAACAAGTGGCAGGAATCATTTTCGCCTCTGCGAAAAAAACCTTTTTTGCAGGCGGTGACTTAGATGAGTTGATTCAAGTACAGCCTGAGCATGCCAGCTCATTTTTTCAGATGATTGAAAACCTAAAAGCACAGCTGCGTTATATTGAAACCCGTGGTATTCCTGTGGTAGCTGCCTTAAATGGCACGGCACTCGGCGGCGGATGGGAACTTGCTCTGTGCTGTCATCATCGTATTGCAATTCGTGATGAAAAAACCAAGTTTGGTTTACCCGAAGTGACTTTAGGTTTATTGCCTGGTGGCGGTGGTATTGTGCGGATGGTACGTTTATTGGGTTTACAAACTGCCCTGCCGCTGTTGATGGAAGGCAAACAGCTGAGTGTGGAAAAAGCACAAAGTTTAGGTTTAATCCATGATCTTGCTGAAAATGAAACAGAATTACTCAGCAAAGCCCAAGACTGGATTCTTGCACATCCTCAATCACAACAAGTATTTGATGTCAAAGACTATAAAATCCCTGGGGGAACACCATCTACACCTGCTGTCGCGCAAATGCTTTCCATTGCTCCTGCCATGCTACGCGACAAAACCAAAGGCTGTTACCCTGCGCCTGAAGCAATTTTGAGTGCAGCAGTAGAAGGTGCGCAGGTTGATGTCGATACAGCCTTACGCATTGAATCTCGCTATTTTACCCAGCTCGCAACAGGTCAAATTTCTAAAAATATGATTGGCACCTTTTGGCATGGGCTGAATGCGATTAAATCGGGCAGTGGCCGTCCGCAAGGCATTGCACCGCATCAAACTCAAAAAGTCGGCATTTTAGGTGCAGGCATGATGGGCGCAGGCATTGCTTATGCCACAGCAAGCAAAGGCATTGCGGTTGTTCTTAAAGATGTATCCATCGAACAAGCTGAAAAAGGCAAAGCTTACAGTCAAAAACTATTGGATAAACAAGTATCGCAAGGTCGTATAAGTGCAGAGCGAGCAGCACAAGTCTTAGCCAATATTCATCCAACGGCACAGGCTGCCGATTTACAAGGCTGTGATTTGATTATTGAGGCGGTATTTGAAAATCCTCAACTCAAGGCGCAAGTCACACAAGAAGCCGAAGTTTTTCTGGCAGAACAAGGTGTGATGGCATCCAATACCTCAACTTTGCCAATAAGCGGGCTTGCCCAAGCTGCGCAAGATCAACAGCGCTTTATTGGACTGCATTTCTTTAGTCCTGTCGATAAAATGCCGTTGGTAGAAATCATTAAAGGAAAAAACACCTCTGCCGATACTTTGGCAAAAGCATATGACTTTGTGCAACACATTGGTAAAACACCGATTGTAGTCAATGACAGACGTGGCTTTTTTACCAGTCGGGTGTTTGGCACTTTTGTGCAGGAAGGCTTGCGCTTACTGGCAGAAGGCGTACATCCTGCCAAAATTGAAATGGCAGCTTTAAAAGCAGGTATGCCTGTTGGCCCACTTGCTATTCAGGATGAAGTATCTTTAACCTTATCTGAACACGTGGCACAGGAAGCACGTAAGGCGCTGCAAGCCGAAGGAAAAGACCGACCACTGTCGAGTGCAGATGAAGTCATTCAAACCATGATTCATCAATTCTCACGTAAAGGCAAAGCTGCAGGTGCAGGCTTTTATGACTACCCTGAACAGGGTAAAAAACAGCTTTGGTCGGGGTTAAGTCATTGGTATAAAAATACCGAAATCGCTGAACAAGAGATGATTAACCGTTTCTTATTTGTACAAGCACTGGACAGCTTACGTTGCTTGGAAGAAGGTGTTTTAGAATCTGTCATTGATGCCAATGTTGGGTCAATTTTTGGCATTGGCTTCCCTGCATGGACAGGTGGTGCTTTGCAGTTTTTAAATCAATATGGTTTAACACAGGCTTTGGCACGAGCACAGCAACTTGCTGCAGCATATGGCGAACGTTTTACCCCACCTAAAATTTTGCAAGACCGTGTTGCTGCAGATGCTAAAAGCATTTAAGTCTAAACTTTAAATTTAAAACAATCTGAGAGGGATACATCATCCCTCTTTTTATTTGCTCAAAATTACAATGAATATCCCTGCATGAATAGAATTTAATCCGTTTTTTATGCATTTTATGTTATAAAGTTACATAATTTTAAGATTTAGATTCAAATTGGGTAGATGCACATGACCGAACGCCTTACTCCTGAAAAATCACCTTGGGGTTGGAAAGCACTCTTTATTTTCTGTATTTTGGGTGGAATTTTCATGTTTATTTTCTGGTTAGCGGTCACGAATGAACCTGACTACATGCCTAGCCAGCAACAAAAGCAGAATACTCAGCAACACGCCTTTAAAA
Organism: Acinetobacter sp. YH16051; assembly: GCF_013417135.1. Lineage (NCBI taxonomy): Bacteria > Pseudomonadati > Pseudomonadota > Gammaproteobacteria > Moraxellales > Moraxellaceae > Acinetobacter > Acinetobacter sp. YH16051. The sequence goes on from NZ_VPEN01000005.1 coordinate 188,452, forward strand.
ATGCGCCAGCTATGTCACAAGAAGCATTGGCAAAAGCACAAGCAGATCGTGAAGCACGTGAAGCTTTGGCTGCTGAAACTGCAGATGCACACGGTATGACTGAAACAGAACATGCCAATATGCCTGAAAACCATGAGCCAGCACCCGCACATGGACATTAATATGCGCTAGCGGCTCTGTTCATACAGTTTATAAAAAGAAATCGCCATGATCACATTCCATCATGGCGATTTTTATTTTGCACGATTAAAATCAGGACTATCGACAATTCGTTTAAAATATCAATCGCATATCTACATGCGGAATACCACAATCTAAATACGACTCACCCTCAACCTGAAAACTCAAACTTTGATAAAACGGAATCGCGTGTTCCTGCGCAGACAACTTGACCCACGGACGTTGCTGCTGCTTTGCCACCTGAATAATATGCTGCATTAAAACACGTCCCACACCTAAACCGCGCTGTGATTTCAACACTGCGACCCGTCCAATACTGTGATTTTCCAGTAAACGTGCTGTTGCAATCGCCTGTCCAGTTGCATAGACCACAAAATGCAAGGCAACTGCATCTTGTGCATCCCACTCATCTTCAGGCGCAATTCGCTGTTCCTGAATAAAGACTTGCTCACGAATAGATTTGGCCTCTGCAGCAAATTGTGTCCAAGTGCCCGATTGAATTTCATAATCTTGCATCTTTATATCCTGTTCCATCTTGCTTAGCACTTAGAACCAATGCCCTGTTGATCCCACTGATCGTTCAACAACAACTCCAAAGAATGTTTTTGAATACCGTACATGGTTTTTAAATCACGAATTTGTGCCAAAACTGCTTGATCAGGTTCACTCCAATTTTGACGTTTGGTTGCCAAAATCATTTTGTTTTTACTGGTGTGTTCTAAAGCGACAAACTCAAAAACTTTGGTGTCATAACCATAGGCTTTGAGCAATAAAGCGCGGATGGTATCGGTTAACATTTCCGCCTGTTGCCCTGCATGAATGCCAAATTGCAGCATCGGTTGCAACACGCTTGGGCTTTGTAATTGTGGACGCAACTCTTAATGGCAACACGGCGCGCACATAATCATTTGTGCATTCAGGCGAATACCAGTATGAATTGCAAAATCGGTGGCGACATCACAGGCATGCAAAGCAATCATTACATCTAAATGTTCTGGCTGATAGGTGCGCACATCGCCCTGAAAAAAATCTAGCTGCTGAAAGTCTGAAGCACTCGCCACCGACTGACAAAACTCAACCATTTTCGGGTTTAGTTCCACCCCAGTCACAAAGGGAATAAATTGCTGCTTTTGCAAATAGTCATAGAGCGCAAAAGTTAAATAGCCTTTGCCTGAACCAAAATCCACCACGCGCAAGGTATTTTCCGAAATTTTGATTTGCGCCAAGGCACCCGAAAAAATTTCAATAAATTTATTAATCTGTTTCCATTTACGCGCCATGCTTGGAATAATTTGCGCTTTGGCATCGCTAATCCCCAAGTGTTGTAAAAATGGGCTGGATTGATCGACATAACGCTGCTTTTCTCGGTCATGTCCTTGTGGTTCTTTCGGTTTCGCTATAGTCGGTGCTGTTTTACTCATACTGAGCATGGCTTTCTTTTTGTTCTTTTTTAGCTGAATTTCTTGATCTAGGGTAAATAAATTCGCCTGTTTACAATCTGCCAATAACTGACTCAATTGTGACTGGGCTTGCGCCAAAGGATAATTTTTGGTGATATCCTGCGTTTTATGACGATACAAACAACTCAATACCTGCTCTTGATTGAGTTGAATAATACGCAGGGTAATTTTTTCTAATTGTTCCAATTCGCCTTTGTACTGGCTAAGTACCACACGATCAAGTTTTTGTGTATCAATGGCTTGCTGAAAAGCCTCCAAGAATTGTTGTTCCTGCACAGAGGGAGAAGCCAAAGTCGACATAATAAAAACCTGAAAAAATTACAATTCAAGTTTAATTGTTATTACCCTAAAAGCAAAATTGAATTACGATACAGTTGTATAATTAAAGAAATTAAAGCAGATTCGCCATGAAATTAAATGCCCCTTTAGTGCCTGATTATGACCTGCAAGAAGAACGGATTAACTATCTGAGCCATGGTGTTGGTGCGGCTTTGGCATTTATTGCAGGTATTCTTTTAATCATTAAAGGTGCGTATTTAAGTACGGGACAATGGCTAGGTTTGTGGGCCTATGCAATAAGCATGGTACTGCTTTTTTCTGCTTCAATGCTGTATCACATGGCAACCGCAGCAGACCGTCGTTATTTTTATAAAAAGTTAGATCACACCGCAATTTATTATTTAATTGCAGGGACTTATACCCCATTTTTATCCATCGCGATTCCTACTCAAAAAGCACAATATTTGTTAATTGCCCTGTGGATTATTGCCCTGATTGGCACCCTATTTAAACTGGTATTTATCAACCGTTTTCATAAAATTTCTTTAATTGCCTACTTGGTGATGGGTTGGTTAGCCGTTCTGGTCATGGACGATATGCAAGCCTATTTAAGCAGCCAAGCCCTGACCTTTTTGCTAATTGGCGGCATTGCCTACACCGTGGGTGCATTGTTTTATGCCTTAAAACGCGTAAGATATACCCACGCAATTTGGCATGTATTTGTCTTAATTGGTGCAGGCGCACACTTTCTGGCAATTTATCTGTATGTGATTTAACGCTGAATATCGCTCATGTCTTACAGATAAAACGATCAGATTTGAATGGTGTTCATGGATGCAGTTTTGTAACCGACTTCTTGTTAAAATAAGTATAACTACAAGAAGTATCTACTATTTTTCTGCCAGTGCGGTCTGTGCCAAATTGCACTTTCATTTAAAATTCACTTTACATAAGGTCCTGTATGGCATCTTCATCTACTGCTGCCGCTGAACAGCCGACTCAAAATTCTAAATTTCGAGTACTGACTGCAAGCTTGGTCGGTACCACCATCGAGTTTTTTGACTTTTATATCTACGCCACTGCGGCAGTCATTATTTTCCCGTATCTGTTCTTTCCGACCAGTACTGACCCAATGACGGCAACCATTCAATCTCTCGCCACCTTTGCAATTGCCTTTATCGCCCGTCCAATTGGCGCAGCTTTATTTGGACATTTAGGAGATCGGATTGGACGCAAAGCCACTTTGGTCGCGGCATTATTGACCATGGGAATTTCTACAGTCTGTATTGGTTTACTGCCGACGTATGCACAAATTGGGATTATCGCGCCATTACTGTTGGCGTTGTGTCGCTTAGGGCAAGGTTTAGGCTTGGGCGGTGAATGGTCGGGAGCAGTACTGTTAGCCACAGAAAATGCCCCTGAAGGTAAACGTGCTTGGTATGGCATGTTCCCACAATTGGGCGCTCCGATTGGTTTTATTCTTGCCACAGGTTCATTCCTTATTTTAGGTGCGCTGATGTCTGAGCAAGACTTTATGACATGGGGCTGGCGCATCCCGTTTATTTCGAGTGCCTTATTGGTGATTGTCGGTTTATGGATTCGCTTAAAACTGCATGAAACGCCTGCCTTCCAAAAAGTGTTGAATAAACAAAAAGAAGTCAATGTGCCATTTATTCAGGTCTTTAAAAAACACGCTAAAATGTTAGTGCTCGGTACAATCGCTGCAATTTGTACCTTTGTGGTGTTTTATCTGACTACGGTATTTGCCTTGCAATGGGGCACCAAACAACTGGGTTATTCACGTGAAGAATTCTTAAAACTTCAACTACTAGCCACATTGTGTTTTGCTGCTTTTATTCCCCTCTCAGCCGTTTTAGCCGAAAAATTTGGACGTAAAACCACCTCTATCGCAGTGTGCATCATCTCTGCAATTTTTGGCTTATTTTTTGCCGATATGCTTGCTTCAGGCAGCACGTGGATTGTATTTATTTTCCTGTGTATTGGCTTGGCAATTATGGGACTTACTTACGGGCCCATTGGTACAGTATTGTCTGAAATTTTCCCAACATCTGTACGCTATACAGGCTCCGCACTCACCTTTAACTTGGCGGGTATTTTTGGCGCATCGTTTGCCCCACTCATTGCCACCAAACTTGCCACCACTTATGGCTTGGCTGCAGTTGGTTATTATTTAAGTGCAGCATCCATCTTGTCTTTAATCGCATTCTTAATGATTCGAGAAACCAAGCATGATGATGTAAACAATCAAATTTAAGCGTAAAAATTGCATCAAAAAACCAGCCTCGGCTGGTTTTTTTCATGTAGGCGATGGTGACGGTGCTTACAATAATTCAATAATATCAATCGTGGGCGGCACACCAAAACGAAAAGGAACACCGACCATTCCTGTCCCTACAGTCACAAATACATCGGCATGATCATGGCGATATAACCCCTTTTTATGCCCTAAAATAGATACTTTTTTCATCACATAATCGGTCAGCCACGGCAGTTCAACCTGCCCACCATGGGTATGTCCTGCCAACATCAACGGACGTGTCGGCAGTTTTGGCACCATATCCACTGTATCGGGGTTATGTGATAACAACACCCACGGCTTATCCTGAGGTAAATCGGGCATATAGCGCATGTCGGTTTTACCTGCCCATAAATCGCCAATACCGAGCAAACGAAACTCATCAAACTCGACAATTCTACCTTCAATATCAATCACGTTATTTTGTTCTAAAGCCGTTTTTAACAGCTCTTGAATGGGCGGGCCAGGATACTGCTCATCATGATTACCATTTACCGAATATACAGGCGCACAAATTTCTTTTAATACCGCCAATTCTTCGACCAATTTATTTTCAGGCTCATAAGTCCAGTCGCCTGCTACAACGACAATATCGGGGTTTTGCAAATTGAGTTTTTTCACAATTTGCTTCAATTGACGCTCATGCCCAGAAAACAAGCCAATATGTAAATCTGCAATTAAAGCAATTTTGACAGGCTTTAATAAACGGCGATCTGCATGAATTTGATATTTGGTAGTTTTGACTTGAATCAAATGCGGTTCAATAAAACGCGCATAGCTCAACACAGCACTGACTAAAAATACAAAAATCGCTTCGTGGATGGAGTAATAGCCCTGAATACCCGCATAGACACTAAAAAAAACCAAAGGCGGCAACAGGTAAGACAAATAAAATGCCAACAAATGCACAAAGGCCTTAAACGGGTGAATGGTTTCTGTATTGGCCTGACTGCGCCATGCTTGCGAAACTGCCCACAGCGCCAAAATTGCCATACCCATATAGAAATACAACACGACTGAATCGTTATCCCACATATTTATTCTCTATTACTTCATACTTCTGCTATTCAATGCTGCGCTAAACCCAGATGTCGCATTTAACCCACACACGTCATATATCTGTATTGTCATATTTATCTTTTCATAGCTGACAATTATACTCAAACCCTATTTTTAACTTATTTGCTCCTCGTGCTAAAAAGGAATTTAATTTGGCAAACCGCAGCTCATCCGCTCCATTTCAAAATATTCGGCACAACGTCTTGTGGCTGAGTTGCGCCTTCGTTTTGACACTCTCAGGCTGTAGCACGCTGCCCAAACAGATTGAACATCCGATCCGGATGGCGTTTGAAACCCCAACCGATCAAACCAGTTTGGCCAAAATTGTACTGCCGCTACGCGAAAAATATCCGCAGCTTACGGGTTATCATGTCCTGTATGATCCGCTCGAAGCCCTAGCAGCACGTATCTATCTGATTAATAAAGCAGAAAAATCTTTAGATTTACAATATTATATTTGGGATAACGATAAAATTGGCGCGCTTGCACTACACGCCATTATTCGTGCGGCAGATCGTGGGGTGAAAGTCCGCTTATTGGTCGATGATAACAATGCCAAAAAAATGGAAGGCATTTATCTCGCGCTCGATCAACACGTCAACATCGACATCAAACTGTATAATCCATATCGCTTTCGACATTATCGTGCCATGGACATGATTTTGGATTTGAAGCGTATTAACCGTCGTATGCACAACAAAAGCTTTATTGCCGATAACCAAATTTCTCTGATTGGTGGGCGCAATATGAGCAATCAATACTATAACGTCAGCGACAATTATCAATTTTCTGATGTCGATGTGATGTTAGTCGGCTCGGCTTCGGATGAAATTATTCACTCTTTTGATGAATACTGGAATGATGACTATGCTTATTCAGTCAAGCTATTGGTCAATCCACAACATTACACCTTGCGTTATGAAAGCTTAAAACAGCAATTAGAACAGCACGATCAAGAAGCCACCGTACAAAATTATTTAGATTTGGTGACTCGTTCTAAAGCGATTGAACAGTGGATGACGCGTAGTATTAAGTTCGATTGGGTCAGTGCTGAAGTGGTCAAAGATGCGCCGAGTAAAATTAAAGACCGCGCCTCAAAAGAAGAACATCTCAACTTTCAATTGCTGACGCATTTAGAGAAGCCAAGCAGTAGTGTCGATATTATTTCTGCGTATTTTGTCCCCGAACAATCGGGGGCAGAAAAACTAAAAGACTTGGCGGATGATGGCGTTCAGGTACGCGTACTGACCAACTCCTTTAAAGCCAACGATGTTCCTGTGGTGCATGCTTTTTACGCCAAATATCGAGAAGATTTATTGGCAAATAACGTGCAGCTGTATGAGTTTTTGGCGCGACCTGAAATGGAAAACCTAAACACACATACGCACGAAATTTCCAAAAAAGCCAAAGTCAGTATGAAAGGTTTAAGCCGTTCTAGTTTACATGCCAAACTCATGGCATTGGATGAAAAACAGGTATTTATTGGTTCGTTTAATTTTGACCCACGCTCGGCATATTTAAATACTGAAATTGGAGTAATTTTAAATAGTCCACCATTGGCTCGCGCAGTTCACCAGACCATGGATGTCAATTTATCCAAATATGCTTATAAACTGGTTTTAGATGCGCAACAAAACATTCAATGGCAGATGAAAAATCCACAAGGCGAAACTCAAATTCTGAAAAAAGAACCAGGGATGAAATGGTATCAACGTGCGGCAATGAAAATTACCTCATGGCTGCCAATTGAAGGCTTTATGTAGCAACATAATATTGAAGCTGTTGGATGATGACCATTATTCTTAAAAAAATGTGATGTGCTTAGGCTATCTTTAACATGAAGATGCGCCTAAGCATGTTTTATGATGTCAGCACTTGTGGTTTTAATACCTGACGATGCAACTCAGCCAAACCTTCTGTCATGCGTTCCTGTACCACAGCAGTTAAAGATTCAATATCGTGCCCTTCTACCACAATTGCAGGTAACGCCATTAAATGCGCTGTCACTTTCGGCATTTCCAAAACATCTTTCACATGATCAACAAAGGTCATGTCATTAATAAACGGCGCAACAGTATCTAACTCACCTTGCTGATTCACATAACAAATCAGACAAATTTGCACAGGTCGTTTGGCTTCAATTGCTGCCCCTAAAATACGACCATGCACTTTTTTAATTTTGCTTCCATCTGACGTGGTCGCTTCAGGAAAAAATAATACAGGAATATCTTGTTTTAAAAATTGCGTGATTTGTTCACGAATTTTGACTGAATCGCCAGAGCCACGCTTAATAAATAGCGTCCCCCCACCTTTGGCTAACTTACCCAATAACGGCCATTTTTCAATTTCAGCTTTGGCCAGAAAAAATACCCGCGCACTAGAACCCAATACCGCTACATCTAACCACGAAATATGATTACTGACCCATAGCGCAGGGTCATGCGGAATTTCACCATGAATTTGCACTTCAATATTAAAAACTTTGCACAATTGACGGCAAAAATATTGCACATAGCGCGTATTGTTCGGGTTGTTGGTGTCTTTATACAATTGATGACGATAGACCAAATAAAACCCTTCACCAATCGCGCCAGCCGTTGCCAGAACTTTTTTGCTATACAAAGCAAGCTTTGCAAAACCATGAATTGGAGATGTGTGAGTTTCAACAGCTGGGTTCATAGGGTCATCACTAATTGTTAAACGCAAAACAACGTATAAAGGTCTATATTTTGCTCATTCTATACTGTTTAATCTGAACTTGCATTGATAATAAAAACCGAAACCTGCATGCAAACATGCGACTTTTGGCAAAATCTAAATAGATAAATTCTATATTGGGGTCATCCTTATAATTGAGTTTACATACGTTGATATAGCATCAAATCAGGGCGCAGGAAAAATCCAATCATCTATTTCCCTGCACAAACATTTTTTCTACTAGAATATAGCTTTAGCATGGAGATTGCGCTGAGTGGAAAATTTTGTGCCACATCAAGATGGCGAGCGTGTTGTACTGGTCAGTGTCGCTGTCCAAATTTTAGAAGACCTAGATGCCGAAGAATTTCAGCTCTTGGCTGAATCTGCGGGTGCAGAAGTTTTACAACACGTCCACACTCAACGTAGTAAACCCGATGCCAAACTCTTTATTGGCTCAGGCAAAGCCGAAGAAATTGCCGCATTGGTCAAAGAACACGACGCCAATTTGGTCATTTTTGATCATGCACTCAGTCCTGCACAGGCACGTAATTTAGAAAAAGTGATGCAATGCCGTGTGGTTGACCGTACCGAACTCATTTTAGATATTTTTGCTCAACGCGCCCGCACTTACGAAGGTAAATTACAGGTCGAATTGGCACAATTACAACATTTATCTTCACGTTTGGTGCGTAGTCGCAGCAACTTAGACAGTCAAAAAGGCGGTATCGGCTTACGTGGTCCTGGGGAAACCTTGCTTGAAACTGACCGACGCTTATTGCGTATTCGCATGGGACAACTAAAAACCAAACTCGATAAAGTCCGTCAAACCCGTGCACAAGGTCGTGTGGCTCGGCAAAAAGCCGCCATTCCTACCGTTTCATTGGTCGGTTATACCAACGCAGGCAAATCGACCTTATTTAATATTTTGGCGCAAAGTGATGTCTATGCTGCTGACCAACTGTTTGCTACGCTTGACCCTACTTTACGGCGTTTAGAATGGGATGGCATCGGACGTCTGGTATTGGCAGACACCGTTGGCTTTGTAAGAAACCTATCTCACTCTTTGGTGGAATCTTTTAAAGCAACTTTGGAAGAAACCTTAGAAGCCAGTTTATTGCTGCATGTGATTGATTCAAGCAGCCCCGATGTGTTGGAACAAATTGAAGCAGTCGAAGGTGTGCTAAAAGAAATTGGCGCAGATGTACCTATTTTGCGGGTTTACAATAAAATTGATGTCTCAGGCGAAACAGCCAAAATTATCTATGAAAAACCGCATCAACCTGACCGTGTCTATGTATCGGCATATTCAGGGCAAGGTTTAGACTTGTTAAAACAAGCCGTACATGAATGTTTGATGGGGCAAATTCAAAAGTTTGATCTTAAATTACAACCTGCTTATGGCAAACTGCGCAATCAACTGTATGCGCTCAATGTCATTCAGGCAGAACAGTACGATGATGAAGGTCAATTACATCTACAAGTCAGCATGGCACCACATAAACTGGAACAACTGATTAAACAGGCACATTTACCGATAGACGAAATTTTAGGTGCACAGGCAGAACAATTTAAACGTCCGCTTGAAGCATTTGAAATTGACGATCAGATCGGTTAAAACGTGATAAGTAAAATTTTAATGAAAGATCAAAAATGAGCAGGATAAAACATATCGATTGGCCAGCATGGATCGGCACACTCCTTTTGATTATTGTGTTTCGTGAAGCCTCTGTATGGATCATGACCCAATTTAATCACCCAGAATTAGGCAATTTAGTCGGTTTGCTCAGCCTGCTGGCGGTATTATTTACATGGCGCAAACTCAGTAAAATTCCTGCTCGTCTGGTCGATACCAACAACAAAATCATGAAAGAAAGTGCCTTTGCCTTTTTACCCATCAGCGCGGGTTCATTAATTATGCTCACGCACATGGGCAAACAAATTCCAATCTTCTTAATTGTGTTGTTTATCAGTACGCTGATCCCGCTTTGGCTGTATGCCAAAATGGCAAAACGCTGGCTTTAGGAGATTAAAATGCTGTCAATTCTATATGGTTTTTTAATCACTCTCGTTGCATATTTACTGGCAAAACCTTGCAACCAAAAAGTCCCGCAAATCCCTGTGATTGTCTTTGGCATGTGTTTTGTGTTGCTACTGTTGTATTTTTTCGGGATTCCATACGAAACTTACGTCGCACAAACCAACCCTTTGTTTAATCAATTATTGGGCTATGTGACAGTTGCACTCGCCATTCCTCTAGCAGCCATGCGTTATGACGATTTACCCCTCAAAGCGATTTTAGGTATTTTGTTCTTTGCCAGTCTTAGTGCTGTGGCGCTGCCGATGGGGCTTGCTTATGCGCTACATATGTCCAGTGCCGATATTATGGCATTTGCCACCCGTGCAGTGACCACGCCGATTGCGATTAATATCGCCACGCTTTTGGAAGCCCCAATTCAACTGGCAGTCTTGATTGTGATTTTATCGGGTGTTGTAGGTGCTGCTTTCTCACCTTTTATTTTAAGACACATCAATGATGAACGTGCCTCTGGTTTGGCTCTAGGTCTGGCTGCGCATGCAATTGGTACCGCCCAAGCTTGGCAACGAGGTAGCGTAGCTGGACGTTATGCCGCCTTTGGTATGGCCGTCAATGCAGTATTTACCGCAGTATGGCTGCCAACTTTTATACTGTATTTACAAAAAATGTGACTGAGCAATCACTTATTTAGACTTGTCGAGTTTTAACTTTCTTTTTACTATGAAATATCCAGTTAGCCAAAAACAAGGAACATTGAACATGGTCAAGATGAAACTCACCGTTGCCTTAATCTGCTCAGCGTTAGGAAGTTTTGCGCTAGCTCAAGATATTACGGGTACTTGGAAAAATATTGATGACAAAACAGGTTCATCAAAAGCAATTTTAGAAATTCGTCAGGAAGCCAATGGCACCTATACGGCTAAAATTGTCAAAGTTACCCCTCGTCCTGGCTACACCCCTAAAGATACCTGTGTCAACTGTCCTGCGCCTTATACCAACCAACCTATTTTAGGAATGGATATACTTAAAGGCTTAAAACATACAGGTGGTACTAACTTCTCTGGTGGAAAAATTATTGACCCATTAAACGGCAATATCTACAGCACCAAAGCCAAATTAAGCAGCAATGGTAAACGTCTGACCATGCGTGGTTATGTGGGCGTATCTGCTTTAGGACGTAGCCAAACTTGGATTAAAAGTGATTAATTTATAAGTTATTCCATCAACTTAATTAATTCACTTTTCACTTAAAATGCCACACGTTCGTGGCATTTTTCACATCTTTTCCAGCATTTTCCCTGCAAGTTTAAGATTAAAAATTTCCTCAAATCTCTTGACTCTTACCACAACTCGCTTTATATCTTGAATTAACCTCTGTAATAACTTTCGACAATCAAAGGAACTGATATGAAGAAAAATGTATTGATGGGTGTATTTGCAAGCTTAATCTTCAGTGGTTCAGCATTTGCTGCAGACCTAACAGGTATCTGGCAAAGTATTGATGACAAAACAGGTTCACCCAAAGCCCTGATTGAAATTACCCAAGCTGAAAATGGCAGCTTTACTGGTAAAATTATCAAAGTCACACCAAGACCGGGCTATACCCCAAAAACTATGTGTGTGAATTGCCCTGCACCTTATACCAACAAACCTTTGGTCGGTTTGGAAATTATTAGTGGCTTAAAGCATGTGGAAAATAACAACTATGCCGATGGGCGTATTTTAGATCCACTTACAGGCAAAATGTATAGCCTGAAAGGTCGTTTAGCATCTAATAATAAACGTCTCACTTTACGTGGTTACGTCGGAATTTCAGCCATTGGTCGGACACAAACGTGGATTCGCCAACAATAAGCGAGTAATTGTGTCTCATCGGTCATTTTTTCTGGATACTCGGGACTTTGTGTCCGTTAATTCACAGATTAGACTAGCCGCAAAGACCGAGTAAGGGAAATAAAATGATTCAGAAATTGGCTTTAGGAATAGCCGTCATCTTCGGCAGTCTAAGCACTTTGGCGATGGCACAAGATTTAGCAGGAACTTGGCAACAAATTGATGATAAAACAGGCTCACCCAAAGCTGTCATCGAAATTCGTAAAGAAGCCAATCAAACCTATACGGGTAAAATTGTGAAAGTAACCCCGCGTCCGGGTTATACCCCACGTGAACTTTGTAATAAATGCCCTGCGCCTTATACCGACCAACCTATTTTAGGGATGGATATTTTAAAAGGCTTACAACAAGTCAAAAACAGCAACAATTACGAAAAAGGACGCGTAATTGATCCATTGGCAGGTCGTATTTACGATGCAAAAATTCGCCTCAACTCAACAGGTAAACGTTTAACTTTACGTGCTTATATGGGTGTATCTACACTAGGTCGCAGTCAAACTTGGATTCGAATTCAATAAAATTCAAGATAAAAAATAGCCACCTCAATAGGTGGCTATTTTCATTTCATCATCACATTTTTAAATTTTAAAGATGAATGTTATTACCATTCTGCCAGCGGATTATCCACTGCAAACAATTGCTGATCTTCCAAACGATAAGCCACAAGCTGATTGCCCCACACACAACCGCCATCCACATTTTGAATATTGTCGGCTACCGTTTGTCCCTGCAATGCTGCCCAATGACCAAATACGATTTGATGTGTTTGCGCAGCTAAAGATGGATATTCAAACCACGGTTTAAAACCTTCTGGCATCGGATCATCTAAGGCATCTTTAAAGCTGAATTCCAAACCACCCTGTGCATTGGCTAAACGCATACGGGTCAAATAGTTGGTAATACAACGTAAACGCGCATGCCCCTCTAAATCATCCGACCAAACTGCAGGTTCTGCCCCATACATTTCCTTTAAGAATGCATCCACTACCTCAAAGTCCTCATGCCCAATCACCGCCTCAACTTCTTTTGCCAAAGCTGCGGTTTGTTCCGCATTCCAAATATGTGGAATACCTGCATGAGTTAAAATGGTGTTTTCATTAGGAAAAAGACACAATGGTTGTTTACGCAACCAATCAATCAAATCATCACTGTCAATTGCATCAATCACATCACGAGTGTTGTCTTGTGCTTTGATTTTCTTTAAGCCACGTGCGCCTGCCAACAAGGTTAAATCGTGATTGCCTAACACCGTTGCTGCAACGCCACGATCTACCAGTTTTTTAATAAAACGCAAAGCACCTACCGAGTTTTCACCCCGCGCGACTAAATCGCCTGCAAACCAAATAAAATCTTGATCGGGATCGAACTGTATTTCTTTTAATAACAGTTTTAAGGCTTCAAAGCAGCCCTGCACATCACCAATGACATAGTTGTATCGAATTGCTGCCATTAATTCACCATCTGATCTGCCAATGCGACAAATGCACTCAAACTTAAAGTTTCAGGACGTGCCATTGGGTCTACCCCTGCACGTTCAAACGCATCTTCAGCCAACATGCCTTTTAAGCTATTGCGCAATGTTTTACGACGTTGGGTAAATACATGCGCCACCAAACGTGCCAATGCTTTTTCATCTTTGGCAATAATCGGTTTAGTCACATAAGGCTCTAAACGGAATACTGCAGAAGTCACTTTAGGCGGTGGATTAAATGCGCCAGGCGGTACTTCAAACAAGAAGGTTGGCTTACAGTAATACTGCATCATCACCGATAAACGCCCATATTCTTTGGTATTCGGTTCAGCCGTGATACGATCTACCACTTCTTTTTGCAGCATAAAGTGCATGTCTTTAACTTTGTCACCAAACTCTAAGAGATGAAACAAAAGCGGCGTCGAAATGTTATACGGCAAGTTTCCAACCACACGTAGCGGGCGCCCTTCCTGAAATAACTCGGTAAAGTCATATTTCAGCGCGTCACTTTCTACAATAGTTAAACGCTCAGGATGTGGCACACGTCCCGGTAAGCCTGCGGCCAAATCACGGTCTAATTCCACTACAGTCAAAGCATCACACTCACCAATTAAAGGTGAGGTCAATGCCGCTAAACCCGGTCCAATCTCGACAATATTATCGCCTGGACGTGGGTTCACTGAGCGGACAATTTTGGCAATCACGCGTTGATCATGCAAAAAGTTTTGACCAAAGCGTTTACGAGCCTGATGCCCTTCATCTTTTGGGTTTAGGGCATTAATTTGATACATAAAGATTTCCAAGCTGAAATTATGAACGTGCTAAATCCAGCGCTAAATCGACAGCAACATGCAAGCTAGAACTTTTCGCAAGTCCCGTACCTGCGAGGGAGAGCGCTGTGCCGTGATCGACTGAAGTGCGAATAAACGGTAAGCCTAAAGTAATATTGATTGCTTCACCAAAGCCCTGAGATTTTAACACAGGTAAACCCTGATCGTGATACATCGCTAAAACTGCATCGGTATCTTTTAAATTTTCTGGGGTAAATAAAGTATCTGCAGGTAAACTTAAACTGAGATTTTCACCGCGATTACGGTAATTTTGCAGCACAGGATTCATCACCTCAATTTCTTCCATGCCTAAATAACCATCTTCGCCCGCATGTGGGTTCAAACCACAGACCAATACTTTAGGATGTTCAATTTTAAACTTGCTTTTTAAATCGTGCAGCAAAATATCAATTACTTGTTCTAAACGTGTTTTGGTAATGGCATCTGCCACGGCACGTAAAGGTAAATGCGTGGTCGCCAAGGCAACGCGTAAGGTTTTGGTGGCTAACATCATCACCACACGCGCAACACCTGCAAACTCCTGATAATATTCAGTGTGCCCACTAAAAGAAATACCAGCTTCATTAATAATAGATTTTTGCACGGGTGCTGTCGCCACGCCCACACTCTTACCTGTCATTGCATAAGAAGCTGAGCGACGTAATTGCTCCAAAACGTAAGTTGCATTTTGTGCATTTAAATGCCCCAACTCAACATCTACAGCCAAAGGCACATGCTCAACATATAACTGCCCAAGCGCTGCAGGCTGTTGCTGACCTGAATATTCAATCAATTCGACTTGTTGCTTTAGAATTTCGGTGCGTTGTTGTAATAATTGATGATCTGCCAATACCACAATTGGACGCTCATCTTGTCGAGCTGCCAGACTTAGACAAATATCAGGTCCAATACCTGCAGGTTCACCACTGGTGACATATAAAGGGCGCATGCAGCTTCATCCACTATAGCTAGGTGTAGCTGAATTATAGCGCCATCCTGAGCAAAATTGTTTTATCTCCAATCTAATCTAAATCGGCTATCTAAGATGCCCATCTGATGCGCCCATTCCGAAATGCCAATCACGACCATACATAACAACAAACCTATAAATAGTATTTTGGGCGCTTGTTGAGTGACTGCTCGATAGTTTTGATCAGATAGACTCAACATGATGAAGCCACCGATGCCATATAGCATAAAAGGGAGCAAGGTGATGTGCATAAATACAGAATAGATTAAGATAAAATCAAATACATCAGTACCATAAGCTGCACCTACCAACAAAAATGCCAGTTCATACAGACCAATCAATGTGATGAAAAAACCTGCTATAAATTTTAGCAGTTTATTTGGTTGCGGCTTTAATGCTTCTGTCGTTAATGCTTTTGTCGTTGTAGCGATGCGTTCTAAATCATCAGACATAGTGATCCGTCCTCATCATTATTATTAGCTGCGACCATACAGAAAAAGCTAAAACAGCACTAGATAAAGAAGATCAATACCTGATTTTTACTGTCGTGAAATGGTCGCTAGAGGTGATTTTGCTTTTATAACCAAACTTGATAAAATATAGCGCTTAAAATGTGACTTTTCCATTGTAGTTCTACCCATTCTCAGGTAGAATTCGGACTCCTTTTTGTTTGGACAGCTTCCATAGCCCAAACCAACTATAATAGGTAGTGGTTTAATGAAAACTCTCAGCGCTAAGCCAGCTGAAGTTCAACACGACTGGTACGTTGTTGATGCTTCTGGCAAAACTCTAGGTCGCCTTGCGACAGAAATCGCTCGTCGTTTACGCGGTAAGCACAAAACTTCTTATACTCCTCACGTTGACACTGGCGACTACATCGTTGTCATCAATGCTGAGCAAGTTCAAGTGACTGGTAACAAATCACTTGACAAGAAATACTATCGCCACACTGGTTTCCCTGGTGGTATCCGTGAAACTAATTTCGAGAAATTAGTTGCTCACAAACCAGAAGAAATCTTCCAACGCGCTGTAAAAGGCATGTTGCCAAAAGGTCCTCTTGGTTATGCTATGATCAAGAAAATGAAAGTGTACGCTGGTGCTGAGCATCCTCACACAGCTCAACAGCCACAAGTTTTGGACATCTAAGGGATACAGCACATGGCTACTAACTATGGTACAGGTCGCCGTAAGACCGCAACTGCACGTGTTTTCTTATCAGCTGGTACAGGTAAACTCGTAATTAACAACCGTACTCTTGAGCAATATTTCGGTCGTGAAACTGCTCGTATGATCGTACGTCAACCATTAGAGCTTCTTGAAGCTACTGAAAAATATGACCTTTACATCACTGTTGCTGGTGGTGGTATTGGTGGTCAAGCTGGTGCAATCCGTCACGGTATTACTCGTGCATTGATCGCATCTGACGACACTTTAAAACCTGCTCTTCGTCAAGCTGGTTTCGTTACTCGTGATGCTCGTGAAGTTGAACGTAAGAAACTTGGTTTACGTAAAGCTCGTAAACGTCCACAATTCTCTAAACGTTAATTCGTTTACCGAATCGGACACAAAAAAAGCCTTGGATTTTCCAAGGCTTTTTTTTTGCAAATCAACGAGCTGAGCATTTTAAGCCAGATAAACAATTCGGATTCACATACACCAAAAATCAAAATTCAATACAGTCCAAAAATTGAAAACCAATCAACAAATATCTCATACACTTTTATCAGCTTTGCTGGGTGATTTTAGTGGCTAAGTTTAGTATCCTATTCTATTCATTTGGTTTTATTTCGGATTATGTCAGTCGAGAACGCACCCTTACAAGGCATTACCCTCTACAGTCATGCGGACGACTTTCGCTCACATTGGATTCGTTACGTTCTGGCCGAAAAACAAATCAAATATCAACTGATTTTGGTCGATTATGAAGATGAAGACCTCGCAAGCCTGAATCCGTATAATCAACTTCCAATGCTGCTAGAAAACGATTTAAAACTCTTTAATACTGCGATTATTTCCGAATATCTGGATGATCGTTATCGACAAAATAAACTCTATGCAGATGCACCTATGCCACGTGCAGAACAAAGACAATATATTTGGCGCTTTGAACAAGACTGGTTCAAACTTGCCGATCAGATGCTACGTCATCCTGATAGCTTAGATTACACAACACAGCGCGCTGCACAAAAAAAATTACGTGATACACTCATTTCACTGACACCATTATTTCAGCATTATCCTTATTTCATGTCAGAAAATTTCAGTATTTTAGATTGCATGCTGGCACCCTTATTTATACGGCTAAAAGCCATGGGCATAGAATTACCCCAACAACACTGTCGTCCAATTTTCCTGTATTGTCAGCGGATTTTTTCACGCCCTGCCTTCACTCAAGCAATGACTTTGCAAGAAAAAAATCGCTATCAAGAATTTTTAATTCATACTTAAAGAGCATATTATGTCTGAATCTGAAATCAATTTAAGTCCAACCCGTCCTTATTTAGCCCGCGCAATTTATGAATGGATTTGTGATAACCAACTCACACCACATTTATTGGTCGATGCTACACAGCCGAATACGCTTGTTCCTGAACAATTTATTCAGGATGGTCAGATTGTCCTAAATATCGTTCCACATGCAGTGCATGCCTTACACATGAGCAATGATGCAATCACCTTCTCTGCACGCTTTGGTGGCGTATCACGCGACTTATATGTACCTATGAATGCCGTCGTAGGTATCTATGCAAGAGAGAATGGACAAGGCTTATTCTTTGATCCAAGTGAGTATGCACATATCCAAAATGATCAAGATGCTTTAGAATCAAAGACTGAAGAAAAAACCGAACAAACTAAGAAAAAACCAAGCCTTAGATTATTAGATTAAAACAATGGAGTAGTGAATGGCTTTTGATTTAGTACAATATTTTGCAGCGCAGATTAAACTTCAAAAGCCCTCGCTTTTGAAACAATATAATGCTGTTGATCGCGACCAATATATTCAAGAAATCAATGCGCTGAGCTTAGGCAAACTGGTCAGTCTGTGGCGAAAAGACAACCAAAAACTTTATCAAGAAATTGATCATCAAGATGAATTATATATTCAGGAAATTGCACGTCGACTCACCACATCTCCACACAATCAGTCACCTCTCTCCAAAACTGAGCTTGAACAGAATATTAGTGAAGTCTTAGCCTTACAACTCACAGAGCTCAAGCAATTGGATCAAACCGGTAATTTTGGCAATAAAGGTCTAGGTGAATTATTGCTAGGTCAAATTGAACATTTATCTGGTCAAGCGGATGATTGGGTTTGGTCAACAAATGATCTAATAGAGTTAAAAGGTTCTAAACCAATTCCTCAAGAAGAGCTATCATTAGAGGCATCAATTAAGGAGTTTAATCAAATGGTTCAACAACATACCCACGATGATCATCAAAATATTGAGCCTGTAGAAGCAATTGTACCCACTTGGTCTAAAGTACTAGAACCTATCGTTGCGATTGCGATTTTAGCAATTCTATGGTGTTCCGTTACTCAATTATTCGCTTAAATCAATCTTCTATCTAAGCCGTAATAAAACCATCATCATCTGATGGTTTTATTTTGCCTTCACTTTTTATAGTTTTTAATATTTTCTTTCCCTCATAAAAAAACACCCCCAACGCTAGTTGAGGGTGTTTGAATAATGAGCTGGCGATGACTTACTCTCACATGGGTAACCCCACACTACCATCAGCGCGAAGAGGTTTCACTTCTGAGTTCGGGAAGGGATCAGGTGGTTCACTCTTGCTATGGTCGCCAGCACAACTGTTTACGGAGACTTGCATTGGTCTTATTCACGATGGTGATGCACTGCGTTTTCCGAATCTGTAACAGATTGGGCTGTATTGGGTCTGAATTTTATTGTTTAGCGTTAACTAAATCAAGATCAGTTTGAATTGACTGATTGGATTTGAATCGATTGAGCATTCAACCCCAACTGTTTGGGTGTTGTATAGTCAAGCCTCACGAGCAATTAGTATTGGTCAGCTTCACATATCGCTATGCTTCCACATCCAACCTATCAACGTCGTAGTCTTCAACGGCTCTTTAGGAGG
>NZ_VPEN01000060.1:0-3480 GCF_013417135.1 Acinetobacter sp. YH16051
ATGAAGACGGCTTACGCCACCATCAAAGGTATTGAGGTGATGCGTGCACTACGCAAAGGCCAGGCCTCAGCATTTTATTATGGTGATCCCCTGGGCGAAATGCGCCTGGTAAGCAGAGTTTTTGAAATGTAAGGCCTTTGAATAAGACAAAAGGCTGCCTCATCGCTAACTTTGCAACAGTGCCAGTTTTATTACGAACGTGTTTTGGGTGGACAACGGAAAACATATTTCATCGAAAGACCAAAAAAAGAAAAAACACTTCCTGTTGTGATGAGTGAAGAAGAAACCATTCGGGTACTACGCGCTATTGAAAACGTGAAACACAAGGCTATTCTGATGACTATTTATTCGGCAGGTTTGCGCATTTCTGAATGTATAAACCTGAAAATAAAAGACATTGACTCCAAGCGCATGCAAATTCGTATAGAACAGTCAAAAGGAAAAAGAGATCGTTATACCATTTTATCTGAGAAAACATTAATTATTTTAAGAACATACTTTATGGAATATAAACCAAAAGATTATTTATTTGAAGGTCAAAAAGGTGGCGCATACTCAAGCCGAAGTATTCAAAACATTTTTAAAGCAGCTGTTTTAAAAGCAAAGATTCAAAAGGAAGTTACTGTACATACCTTACGACATAGCTTTGCAACGCATTTGCTTGAGAATGGTACGAGTTTACGTTATATTCAATCGTTGTTAGGTCATTCAAGCAGTAAAACAACTGAGGTTTATACACATATTACCACCAAGGGAATGGAACAATTAAAAAGTCCGATGGATTTGTTAGATATATAGAAAGGATTTGTATATTTGAGCAAAACTTAAC
The DNA here is from genome assembly GCF_013417135.1 of Acinetobacter sp. YH16051. Classification (NCBI taxonomy): domain Bacteria; kingdom Pseudomonadati; phylum Pseudomonadota; class Gammaproteobacteria; order Moraxellales; family Moraxellaceae; genus Acinetobacter; species Acinetobacter sp. YH16051. The sequence goes on from NZ_VPEN01000060.1 coordinate 830, forward strand.
AAAAAGCACTATGAATATAAATCCTTTTGAGAGAGTAGAAACGAACGGTAAACGGTTGAAAACGGATTTGTCACTGATAATGAAAGGTTTAGCAAAATAAGATATAGTGGATATATACGCCATTTGGCGTATAGCCACTTGTTATGTGCCATTTTTGAATGACAATGCGAATAGATACAGACAAACAAATGAATTTACTTAGTGATAAGAACGTTGCAATAATTGGTGGTGGACCCGTTGGACTGACTATGGCAAAATTATTACAGCAAAACGGCATAGACGTTTCAGTTTACGAAAGAGACAACGACCGAGAGGCAAGAATTTTTGGTGGAACCCTTGACCTACACAAAGGTTCAGGTCAGGAAGCAATGAAAAAAGCGGGATTGTTACAAACTTATTATGACTTAGCCTTACCAATGGGTGTAAATATTGCTGATGAAAAAGGCAATATTTTATCCACAAAAAATGTAAAGCCCGAAAATCGATTTGACAATCCTGAAATAAACAGAAATGACTTAAGGGCTATCTTGTTGAATAGTTTAGAAAACGACACGGTTATTTGGGATAGAAAACTTGTTATGCTTGAACCTGGTAAGAAGAAGTGGACACTAACTTTTGAGAATAAACCGAGTGAAACAGCAGATTTGGTTATTCTTGCCAATGGTGGAATGTCGAAAATAAGGAGCTTTGTTACCGACACGCAAGTTGAAGAAACCGGTACTTTCAACATCCAAGCTGATATTCTTCAACCGGAAATAAACTGTCCCGGATTTTTTCAGCTATGCAACGGCAACCGATTAATGGCGGGACATCAGGGCATTTTATTGTTTGCCAATCCCAATAATAATGGTGCATTGTATTTAGGAATTAGTTTTAAAACGCCCGATGAATGGAAAAATAAAATTCCCTTAGATTTTCAGGACAGAAACAGCGTTGCCGATTTTTTATTGAAAAGATTTTCCAAATGGAGTGAAGTTTACAAACAATTAATACGTTCGGTATCAACATTTCAATGCTTGCCCACAAGGAAATTTCCTTTGAACAATGATTGGAAAAGTAACCGTCCATTACCCATAACAATGATTGGCGATGCTGCTCATTTGATGTCGCCTTTTGCAGGACAGGGTGTAAATACGGGATTATTGGATGCTTTGATATTGTCTGAAAACCTTACAAACGGAGAATTTACAAGTATTGAAAATGCCATCGAAAACTACGAACAACAAATGTTTGTTTATGCAAAAGATACGCAGGACGAATCGACAGAAAACGAAACCGAAATGTTTAGTCCCAATTTTTCGTTTCAAAAATTATTGAATCTATAAACAGTAAGAAAAAACGGCTACTAACAAGCAGTTTTGCAATAGTGGGGCAGAAGTGCAAAATTGAACTTGTGTGCTTCTATCAACTTTTGTACATTAGCTGCCAGTTTAAGATGGGTGCATTTGAGTATGCCCAAAGGAGCCCGCAAGTATGCGCAGGACGAAGCCAGTAGCCGCGCCGATGGTGGCGCGGGTCTATCTGCGCGTCAGCACCGACGCGCAGGACTTGGAACGCCAAGAGGCGATCACTACGGCCGCGAAGGCCGCCGGCTACTACGTCGCCGGCATCTACCGTGAGAAGGCATCCGGCGCACGCGCCGACCGGCCTGAGCTGCTGCGCATGATCGGCGACCTACAGCCCGGCGAGGTGGTCATTGCCGAGAAGATCGACCGCATCAGCCGCCTACCTTTGCCCGAGGCCGAGCGCCTGGTGGCCTCGATACAGGCCAAAGGCGCACGCCTGGCCGTCCCTGGCGTGGTCGATCTATCCGACCTGGCGGCCGAGGCCCAGGGCGTCGCCAAGATCGTGCTGGAAGCCGTGCAGATCATGCTTTTTCGCCTGGCCTTGCAGATGGCCCGCGACGACTACGAGGACAGGCGCGAACGCCAGCGCCAAGGCATTGAGTTGGCCCGCCAGGCCGGGCGGTACAAGGGCCGCCGTGCTGATCCGAAGCGCCGCGCCCAAGTTGTCGCGCTGCGCAAGTCCGGCTACAGCATCAACAAGACCGCCGAGCTGGCCGGGTACAGTGCGGCCCAGGTGAAACGGATATGGGCCGAGGTCAGCCAGGCCGAAGCGAAGCAGCACGGCGCGTTCGTGGAGGACGCATTGACGGAAGCCGATGCCCTGGCCGCTGTCGGCCAGGATGAGCGCCAGGAGGAAAGGGCATGAAGAAGCCGAACCAAGACGACGAGCCGTTTTTCATCACCGAGGAGATTGCGGCCGAAATGATCGCCGGCGGCTATGAGTTCGAGCTGCCGCCCATTCCTTGCACCATCCGCCTACGCGACGTGCTGGAGCGCATGACCGATGCTGAGCTAGCATTGCAGCCGGGCGAGATCGCCGACCAGGAGCGTGAACGCTGCCGGCGCAAGCCGTGTTCAACCTCATGATCTGGTCATGGTATTTTTCATGGCACTGAGCCTGATAGTTCTTGCAAATTGTTGTCACTAAAGGGTTTTGTGTGCTTGTTTACAATCGAGTGGGAGTGACGGGCACTGGCTGGCAATGTCTAGCAACGGCAGGCATTTCGGCTGAGGGTAAAAGAACTTTCCGCTAAGCGATAGACTGTATGTAAACACAGTATTGCAAGGACGCGGAACATGCCTCAT
>NZ_VPEN01000061.1:0-3369 GCF_013417135.1 Acinetobacter sp. YH16051
CTGTGCGTTCATCTTCTAGTTTTTCACCTGCGCGATAGGCACTTGATGCAACCGCAGTTCGTCCTGAACTTCGGTTAACCGTTTTAGTGGAACAATGATAGATTGCCATGCAGTCGCCTTGAGATGCTTTTGCTTTTAAAAAATTGCGTAGCAGTTTTTTGGGGTTAAGGGGTATCCCCTTACGCAAACTTTGACTTGGATGAAATCCAAGTCGTAAGTGCGCATTTCATGAAAAACACGATAGCATATAGCCCGCTTGAATTTCAATTCATAGGGTTTTATGCTTGAGTGGTTTTCTATATCCCGAAATTAACCGTTATGACAAAATCTGCTGAAAATATCGAAAAGAAAATTGAAGCCCAATTAGAAAAGTTGAAACAGTTAAAAGCTCAAAAACAAGCTGCTGTAGCTCGTGAACGTTCTAAGCAAAAAGAGTTAGAACGAAAGAATGATACAAGACGTAAGATTTTAATCGGCTCTTGTATGTTAAAAATCGTCGAAAATGACACTGTTGCTCATGAAAAGTTAATGGCTCAACTCGATAAATACTTAACCGAAAATCGAGATAGAGAATTATTTAATCTTCCATTAAAGGAGTGAGTGATGCCTGATTTAATTCAGTTAGAATATCTACAAGAAAAATTACAGCAGCTTTTAGCGGAATCATTATTTGCAATTTATCTTTATGGTTCAGCTGTTGACGGTGGTTTAGGGCCAGAAAGTGATCTTGATGTACTGGTCGTGGTCACTCAACCATTAACTTCTGCTTTACGTGAGCAGCTTGCACAAGAATTACTAAAAATTTCACAGCCTGTTGGGGAATTACAAAGGCCATTAGAAGTTACTATTTTATTAAAAGATGAGATTCAGTCTGGAATTTATCCTTTAAGTTATGAAATGCAATTTGGTGAATGGCTGCGTGAAGAGCTTAAAGAAGGTGGAATATTGAGCTCACAGAAAGACCCAGATATTAGTATATTGCTTAGAAAAGCGAGATCTCATCATACAGTTTTATTTGGGCCAGCTTTAAACCAATGGGCACCTGAAATTTCTGATCAAGAACTATGGCAAGCAATGTCTGACACTTATCCCGAAATTGTAGCGCATTGGGATGAGGATGCAGATGAAAGAAACCAGATTTTAGCTTTATGCCGGATCTATTTTAGTTTAGTGATGAAGGATATTGCTTCAAAAGACAATGCTGCACGATGGGTTATGTCTCAGCTTTCTGATGAGCAGAAATTCGTATTGCAGCGACTTATACAGGAATATAGAGGGGAAATCGGCAAACAAAATTGGCAAGAGGAGCATTATGCTTTGCAGCCTATTGTCAATTTTTTGAGTTCAAAAATTGAAGAGCAGTTTGAGCAGAAAAGAAATCTGATCACATAATAATTTTTTGATTCTGGCTTTATGTCATGGCTTTTGATGAACTCAGCAACGTTCGCTGAAGCGATTGTAAATAGCTTCAGGCAGGCTGCATCTACCGCCAGTGGCTACAGTCTGCTTACACCCTCAGATTTTTTTGTGAACGGCTGGAAGATCGTCCAAGAGATTTTAAACTCGGTAAGTGCTTGGTCGCCTATTGATTCATTGGGGATGCTGATTGCTTCAATCATTATCATGATTGCATTTGCCTTGATTTGTGCGTTCTTGGTTTTGGCGTTGGTTGAAATGTATATCGTGGTGTCAGCTAGTGTCTTAATGATGGGGTTTGCAGGTTCGCAATGGACGAAAGACTATGCCTTGAAAACTATTCAATATGCTGTTTCAGTCGGTGCAAAAATATTTATCTTACAATTGATTGCAGGTCTTGGACTTACTTTTATCCAAGAGTGGGCTACGGGCTTTAATGTTGAAGACAATGTAAGTTTGGTCGGTATGATTGGCTGTAGTGTGGTACTGCTGGCATTAACCAAAATTGTGCCTGATATGCTCCAAGGTGTGATTAACGGTTCATCTATTGGAAGTGGTGCTGCTTTAACTTCTGCCCTACGTGCTGTGGCTGCTGCGACAACTGGCGCTGCTGCTGGTGCAGCTGGTGCGTCTATGGCTACAAAAGGCGCTGGAGCGTTGGCAAGTGAACAGCTTAAAACGGCTCAAGCAACTGGCACAGGCCCATCGAGTGCAATGGGTAAAGCTGGTTTTATGGCTGGTAATATGGCCATGAATATGAGTTCTGCTTTAAAAAGTGACCTTGGTAGTCGTTTAAGTGGTTCTACGACTGGTGGACGTATGGCTGGCTCGATGATGAATAAAGCAAACGAGCTACGGTCAAAACGATCTAAAAGCAATCAGGATGAAAACACTATCTCATAGGGCGAGACAGATTTTTTCTGATTATTCGCATTTGTTTAGTTGTTGTTTTATACGCTCAATCCTTGTAATAAGACCATCCACACAACTTTGATGACGTTCATAAAGTGGGTGGTCTTTATTCTGCCAGTTATCCAATATTTCTTTGGCTTCGATGTACTCTTGTTCTAGTTTGTATAGTTGACCTTTCAGTCCAAAATTATCTTTATTCCAGATAGCTAATAGCTCGGTTTCACTTAGTTTTGATAAATCAGTCATTAGTAATACTCCCATTTAACCTTTAAAATCTGTTTCTGTTCGCAATGCCTTGAATATGCGTTTTGCCGTTTCTTCTCGCACACTGGACGGGTCACGTAAAATATTGGCAATCCATATTGCAAATGCTTGATAGTCCTTATTCCCTGCTAGGTCGCTGATACTGTGGACTTTAGACAATACTGAGCTATAAGTATTTATCTGACTGTCTGACAAGTTGCAGAACATATCAACCGTGCTTGGATCTCGTTCATGGTTGATTGTTTTAGGCTTGGATTTCTGTTTAAAGCTGAATGAAAACCCAATGATTGAACGTCCTCGCTTATGTTGCTCGTATTCTGCCTTAATGTCGGTATGGTCGTTAATTTGTTGAATAGCAGGCTCTAATACTCGTCTTTTAAACGATTCCATCCGTTGATGCTCTGTGTCCAATACACCAAGTCTTGACCTCAATTCCTTAGTTTCAAGCATTGATACTTTCCCAGTGCTACGCCATGCAATTAGTAGTTCATATAAACGTATGGCATAGGCACTCGTTAGGCTACTTACCTGCTCCAGTTCATAACTGGTGAAATGCTTCTCTAGGTTGGTGATCAGTGGCACAACATCATCTGAAAACCTGATACGGACAAGGGCTTCATTTTCAACATAGGACACACGCTGTACCCATCGGCTCATAACATTCTCAAGATTGCCTTTAGCCGTTAATTTTTGGTAACTAAAGCGACGCTCAAACAAGTTTTTGCAAGCATCCTTTAAGACTTTGTAGGCGGTGTTTCTATGGACATTGACATGGTT
>NZ_VPEN01000062.1:0-3257 GCF_013417135.1 Acinetobacter sp. YH16051
ATTTCAGGGGTATATTTTACTTTTTTCATCGGGACATTCTCTCAGAAAGCTTGGTCTCCGACAAACCCGGTACGGTTCAAGGTGAGATTTCTAAAATATATGTAGACAAAAATTCAATCAAAACAGCACCAAATAATAATGATATTAGATATTTTTCTATAAAAGAAGTTCACTCAAATCCTAAAAATAATGTAGTGAAAAATAATTTAGCGATTGAATGTTCACAAGGTCTTTTCTTGAGCCCATTTACTAATCAATGGGAACCTATTTTTCAAAGAGGCTATATTATTGGTACTCTAAAAACCTATGAATATTATAGCTATACAACTGTTTGCGATGATGTCAGAGGAAAATATTCTAATAACATTATTATTAATACAAACAGAATTGGATTTTAATAATAGCCTAAGCAGAACAAGCTTCTCAAAAGCTCTTCTATAAAAATATAAAAACCTATAAAAGCAAAAGCACATGCTCTCAACTTCTCAACTCGTTACCCAAGCGTCGCACTTCGTGCTTTGGCTTTGGTGAACGGTTGAGAGAGTTTCGGCAATACTCTCCCTAAAGGCGGTCATTTAAAAAAATGACACATCCTTTAAGTATTGCCGATTTACCGCATATTCTTTTGGCTTCGGAGCCACGTATATCGGTCGTATCCGCACATAGCTTTGCAGACTATGCAGACAAGGACTAAAGGTCTTGCACCTTCTCCCACGCGCTCCCTGTCGAAGTATGGCGGTATCTCTGCGAGGGTTTCCCCAACATGCAACTTAACCAACCTATACAGCTACTCTTAACGCTCCGCTTTTGTGAGATTCCCCTGTAGCGGTTTAGCCTTTCGACTATCGCTACGTTGCACCAGTGACACTTATTCCCTCCACATGCAACGCATGCCAATCCCTAAAACGGACACGCAGAAGCAGGCAAAGCTCGATCTATGATGCTTATTTGATGATTTAAAACACGGATTAACGAAGACTTATCATTTTGAGACTTGATCTAAACACTGTTTATTGTGAAAATAGAGTTCAGGTACCAGCCTTTGGTGAAATCATAACGGTCGCCAAACCTTATGATCTTCGTTATTCGATGGGTTAACATCAAATAACTGCGTACCGTAGAATTTACTGGAAAACCCCTCTAAGTTGCAAGGCTTAGGGGGGATTTTCTTTATAATTTACAATTACAAATTTACTTATCCTTATTTAAAGCAAATTTTCGCTTCTTAATCACAGTAATTGACTTTTCTTGTGAAGCTATATTTTGCTGAATAGCTACCTGCTTCATTTTTACTGGTAAAGTAATCTTTTCATCAGATTTGGGGCTAGATTCTTTAGGCTTTGAATCTGTTGGCTTTTGCAAAGTTGCTTCTTTATTTTTAATTTTTATATAAATTTTATGTACGACCGTATTGTGTTCTTTGATCTCCTTATTTTTACTCTTTATTTTTTTATATTGTTCTTTAAAGGGCGTTATAAAATTCTTAACCGTTGATAGCAGTACAGCTTCATCAGAGTGTATATCTGCTAATGTCTTTGGTGTTTCACTTTGTACAAAATCAATAAAATGTAAGGGAAATTTTTCAATAATCTCTGGAGTAGCAAAACTAACAAAATGATATCCGTGATAAGAAATTACAGCGTAATTTGTATCCTGTTTAATCGGATGTTTGATATATCCCTTTACTGTCGCTTCTCCTTGATCCAATAGCTTTTTTAGATAGAAATCCTTGATATGATTCTCTAAAACTCTACTTTTTCTATAAAAATTAATCTTATTGTTAATCTCTTCTCGCTCTTCTATTTCATCAACAATATCTAACTTATGACTAAATTCAACAAATTGAGCATGATGATATTCAGCAAGTTTAGAAGTCCAAATTAAGATTTGTCCAAGATTATCAGGCTTAATAATCTCAATATCGTTGAAATCAAGTTTTTTTATTAGTGCAAGTTCTTCATGCTTGAACTCTTTTCTTTCCAAACTTGAATGTTTCAACATAACAACTTCCTTAACCACGGCGTATCCTTCAAAAACTATAAAGTAAAAGCTCATTTGGTATGAATACCAAATGAGCTTTCTAATTAATCAATCAAACATTAAAACAAAAAAGGGAGGTCATACCTAATTAAGTACGTTTCAATGCCATAATATGGCGAACCATATCGTTAATATGTTGTTTTGTTTCATTATCTTGTGAACCTAACCATGTCACCACATCAGCATCAAAAGCCTTTGCTTGAGCGATGGCGTGACGTTCCTGTAATTTTTTCACAAAACTAGGTTTAACCAATGGGGCATTGGTAGGATCAAAATTTTTATAGCGTTCTAATTCATTTTGCATTGCTGTACCTCCGCTTTTGGTGATGTGATGGTTCAAATGCAGTGATTATTCTCGCAACATCTCCACGTTCAACCCAAACCACTGTTAATAGTCTACCACGATTGCTTAAACCGACTGATATTAGTCGTTGTTCGTCATAGTGTCCTACATCATCAAAAGACATCAATGCAGGATCAAGGAAAATACTACAGACTTCTTCGAACGTAATTTCACGCCCTCTGTAGACTAAATCCATTTTTTGGTCATGCCATTCAAATAACAAGCCGTAATATTCAATCAATGGCATGATTACCCCTTTTCCTCTCGTAGAATTGAAATTAAGTAAGAATTTTCTTTTAGCATAAGAAATATTCTTATTATTTTGGGTCTATGACACAAAAATCGCCATTTTTTCCATATCCGCACTGCTTTTTCATCACTCGGACACACGGTTTAGATTCTCCATCAACTTTACAACTTCCAATATCAAACTGGATGCCTTGCTGTCTCAGGCTCTCGATCTGCGGGATATTGCCTAAAGGTTTGATATAAACACTAAACAGCCAAATGATACCAAGCATCAGAATGGCAAAGATGCCTAGAACAATGGTAATGAGCTTCCATGACAACTGATCACGGGCTGATTCAATTGAATTATTCAAGCGTCCAAGTGCTTTAGCGGTCTTAATAAGCTCCGCTGTACCCTCCTGTAAGCCCGTATTTAGCGATTTTGATACAGTATGGTGGGTCTGCCCAGCAATAGTGCTTTGAATGTGTTCTTTCGTGATTTGAAGCTCTTTAACGGCCTGATTGACGAGGTTCTGCTGTTGTTCTGCAACTGCCATTAGTGCATATAGCTTTTTTTCATCAGGTGTCATCGGCTCATCCCTCTAAACTTCATTGTTTTCTGTTGCTCTCTTTCTAATTTCTGCTG
>NZ_VPEN01000063.1:0-3239 GCF_013417135.1 Acinetobacter sp. YH16051
CCCCAGCAATTGGGGATAGTTTTGGAACCTGGATCCGCATGAAATGGGCACTGATTGCCAAATTGATCATTTATTGATCAAATTTCTTGGCAAAATGTTACAGATTTGCTTAAAAACTCACCAACTTATTACAAAAGCCGATTTTTGTGCTTTTTGTAATCAGATTAAAATTTTCAAGTTATTGATATTTATATTAATATACAATTGTATTGCGTATAACCACCATTATGTTAAATGGAGGTTAGATTGGTGGAAAACTCCAGTTTTTGAAACTTCAAATAGAAGCTCTTTCGTTCAATTAGTAATTGTAATTTCTATATAAATTTATATTCTATTGAATAATTATTTCATAAATTCTCCTATCATATTTGGCTGCATATGTAGCTACTTCTTGATTAATCTTTTTATGACTTTTATCTACATATGAAAAGATTATTGAATCCTCATTATGCTGCTCATAGTTGATGGCGTATTTATATTCCGAATAAGGATAAAGAGTACCTAAGCTATAAGTTTTTTGAGCACTGATATAAGTTATTTTAAGATCTGTGATTGGGGCATTGGTCCAATTTTTAATAGAAATATATCCATTCTTTTCTAATGGTTGGCATCCTATAATTAAAACTAATGCAAGACAGTAAAATAGGCTATTCTTCATTTTGGTAGTTCTGTTCAATTGGTCTTATGAGTCGACTAATAACTATAACTTTTGAGGTATCACAGCTAGGATCTACTTCAGTTATCCAAGAATAATTATTTTTTTCTAGAGGATAGGATTCTCCGCCTCCATATGCTGCTTTATCACCTAAAAAATAAGTATCCGAATCTACTTTTAGGCTCTTAGTTTCCATATCCCAATCTAGAGTTTTTGTAGCAAAAATTGGCAGAACTTTAGATCCATCAGCATGTTCTAGGTATAGGCATTTACCTTCCCTAATAAGCTTAGCCTCACTATAACTTGCATTATCTGCTCCCCCCGTATATTGAATACGTGGAACAACTATATTTGATTCAATTTTTTCTGTAACTGGACTACAGGCTGCAAGTAAACTTAATAAAATAAATTCTAATCTTTTCATATTAAAGGAATTTTTTGATAAAATAATAATAGAGAAATTAAAGCAAATTATTCCAAAAGGCTCTGATTAAAAATTGTTAAAATTAATAGATATATGAGATAAAATTATGAAAAAATTTTTATATTTTAATTTCTTAGCAATTATTTTGACCTACGTATCTTTGCTTTATCAAAAAAATATATTAGTTGCTCGCATAGTTGTAGATAAGCTTGAAAAAGTTGAAGTCATAGCTGGGGGATTTCCTCTACAGTTCCTTATAGATGGTGAAACCTCTCCAGTCGGAAGTATAAGTATCAATCCTTTATTTATTTTCATCGGCATGGATCAATTTGTTTTTCTCAATTTTTTTATTGATTATTTATTTTGGGTAAGTATTTTATTTGCTTTTTCTATGATTGTGAAAAAGTACAGAATTGTATAGATCTCCTAAAATTAACATAATACACGTTATACGAAATGCTTGAAATTTTCCTATAAGCATCAATAGCTTAGTCAAAGCCGTTCTAGGGTTCAGCGCACTGGAACGGCTTTTTCATGATTTTTCACGTTCCACGCTTAATAAGTAAGCAATGTTCCACACTTTTGATTAGCTCAATTGAATAATCAGGATGCCTGGTCTTTTTCTTTTTGGCGTTCATCCAGCTCTTTCTTCAGTGCCTTTTTATCCTGGTACGATGCAATCAGCATGATCGGGATCAGCAGCGGAGCCACAATAATGCCCAGGGCAATGTCTTTCAGTTTCGGCATGATCTCTCTCCCTAGATTGCTCAGTCATTATCAAAAACAGCATTCAGCACACGGCCAAATAAGCCACGTTTTTTGTGTTGTGGCACTGCCACATTTTGCAACGTGGCATGCTGTAGCGTTTGGGTGTGGTATGCCGTAGTTTCTTGCTGTGGCACTGCCACATTTTCTGCAATATTTAATTCATTATTCTTTTTATTATCATTGTCTTGTTGTGTTGTCGCATGCTGTGGCATATCGGTGTCGCATGCCGTAGCATCTTGTTGTGGTGCTGCTGTGGCAGGTGCAACACTTTTCAGCTCAATGAGTGTTTGCATACGGTCAATTTGTTGCATTAACCGTTCTTCACGTTCTTGGTATTTTTTGACTTCATTTTCTAAATGGGCAATAAGTTTTTTTGTAGATTCATCACCTTCTTGCTTAGATGATTCAATTTTTTGAGATGTTTGCTCAGGTTCTCCAAAGCATCGTATGACCTCTGCTAGATCGAATTGTCCATCACTGGAGCGTGATAAACGTCCATTACGTACAGCTCTGTAAATGGTTGATCTATCCACATGAAATTTTTTAGATACTTCACTTAGTGATAACTTAGCCATTTACGGTGTCCTTTTTATTTGATGGCATATATCCCACTTTTTTTAGGTATGGGTATAGTTCTTTTATTCGGTCAGGGTCTTGCAGCATCTCAGCAATACGAACAGCAAATTGCGGATAGCTTTCAGTTCCCTGGGAATAACGACCCATTTCACGAAGTTCAGAAAGTTTAGTTGCAAACATATGGCGTTGTGCATCAGTCATCTTTGTAAAGAAATCTAAAGTATTAGGATCTCTATCTACTAGAGGTGGAGAGTCCTTTTTTTTCTGTTTAAAGTTAAACGAAAAACCAGATATTGAGCGCCCCCGTTTATGCTGCTCATACTTTACACAAATATCTGTATGTTCATTTATCTGCTTAATTGAAAGTTCTAGCACACGTTCTTTTAAGTGAGCCATCCGTAAATATTCATTATCAAGAACACCTAATTTTTTTCTGAACTCTTGTAGCTCTATAATTGGTGTTTTACCAGCACTTCGCCATTGAATTAGAAGCTCATATAAACGAATAGCATAAGCACTACTAAGGCTACTGACTTGTTGTAGTTCATATTTCGTAAATTGCTCTTCTAACCTGGTGATGAATGGAACGACAGCTGGAGCAAATATTAGGTCTACAGTCGCTTCATTGTCGTTATAAGCAATCTGAGAAACCCAGCGACTCATAACATTTCTGATATTCCCATTAGCCTTTTTTTCTTGATAACTAAACTGACGTGCAAAAAGATCTTTACAAGCCTCTTTTAGAGCTTGATAGGCTGTATTGCGGTGTACGCCAAATTGATTGATATAACTATCAGCATGAACTCCTCATGGATC
>NZ_VPEN01000064.1:0-3183 GCF_013417135.1 Acinetobacter sp. YH16051
GGGGAATTATCTTATGTAGTAGAAAGCTGCGCAGCAAAAAGCCAGTTTTTTAAAATAAGTAATTGATTTTGTTTATTAATTTGCTGCGCTCTTCTCTGTGCTCAAAAATCTAATAAGAATTACGTAAGTAACTGTTATTTAAATAAAAATAGGGTGCGCAGGCATCTGCGCTCGAAAAATGGGAAAAAAGAGCGTAAGCTATTAATATATATAAATAAATACCCTGCGCAGTTCATGAAAACTGAGTTTGCGCAGTAAAAGCTATAAAATCAGCATAAGTTATTGAAAATTAATTAAAATAATCTGCGCACTTTTCGATAAGCAATAAAACTGTCAATTCGGTCAATTTAACAAATCATACATGACATATTTTTTAGGAATTTAAACCTGTAAAAATCACTCAGTTGATAGATTTTAAGTAAGGTTTTAGAACCTAAATTGAATTCTTATTTCAGGCGTTAAAAGTAGTTAAAAAATTGAGAGTATTCAATATCAGTGAGTTCTATACCTATTTTCTACAAAAGTTCCAAAAATGGACCTTCTTCAATACTCAAGCGTTGAAGTTTAAGAGAAGATAGTAAGAAATCTTATTCGAGGAATTGTGATGAGCACTCATATCACTACTACAGCAAATACAATAATGTTTCCGAAGGCTTGTACTCTTTGCCAATCAAGAAAAAATGTACAGCTTTTTGCAGGACTGTTGGTATGCGATCAATGCCAGGAAAACATCAATCTCACGAATCCAGACACATTCTCGACCAATGATGAGATTGAACAGAAAGCCCAGGATTAACCTGGGTTGCGTATAAGAGTTTTTATGTTAAATATTAGCTAGACACGAGTACTTATAATTAAATGAAAAATGTGCAATATAAATAATATTGTTGAAGTTTTATTCTGTTAAGTTTCGAATATAGCTTAGGAGAGATAGATGGTAGACATTGTTGATCCATCTACACGCAGCCGTATGATGGCTGGAATCAAAGGTAGCAATACAAAGCCTGAATTATTAGTCAGACATTTGCTTCATAAAAAAGGATTTCGGTATCGTTTTCATGTAAAAGATCTTCCGGGAAAACCTGATATTGTTTTGCCAAAATACAGGTCAGTGATTTTTATACACGGCTGTTTCTGGCATGGTCATCAGAATTGTCATCTTTTCAGGTTACCGGCAACGCGGACGGAATTCTGGCAGGAAAAAATCTGCCGTAATCAGGCGAATGATTCCAGAGCTGTAGATATCCTGCGCGCTAGTAATTGGCGAGTCTGCATTGTCTGGGAATGCAGTATTCGGGGAGCCAAAAAAGATCCGGAAAAAGTAGTCAGTACAATTGCTGACTGGCTTGCAGGTGACAGACAGTTTCTTGAAATACGTGACACTCCAAGAGACAGATGATTTTTCAAGTAATACAGCCATACTTATTTATCTGATGACAGGTCAAGCTCCTTGTATTCATCATATAGACAAGCTGAATTGACTGCTGACACCCTGAACTGGTTGCGTTTTTTCTGTTTCCATTTGCCTGTATTCACATCTAGGGCATATTTGCATCCAGGATCATGAACCACTATTCCTGTCGCCAGGGCATCCAGGAATTTCTCAATACTTGCTCCTTTAGCCAGCGACACCTTTGGGCCAAACTGGTAATAGGTAGAGCCTTCAAGTTTGAGGTTAGTGTAGGAAACATAGCAGGTTTTGGTATGTTTATTCTTCCAGTGATTGAGCAGTTTGCTAAAGGTCCATCCAGCTGCAACTTCTCCATTGTCATTTTTCAGAAAATAGCCACCCTCGCTCAGGGTAATTTTCTTTTTCTCCAAATCATATCCTTCAATGAAAAGAGTCAGACATGTTTCCGGATTTCGGATTCCAGTCTGGTGTTTGGCAGTAAAGTAAAGCTGCTGCGGTTGCCTGCGGTTTGCATGGGTATTCATGAAATTTGCATAGCTGTCACGATAGAGTCCGATATCAGGTTCAGGAGTCATTAGGGTAGTACTACTTTTTGATCTTGTTTTTAGCTCCCAGTCCAAGAAATCAGGACTGGCCTTTCCGTTTGGAATGATGCCGAATTCGCACTCGAGGGTAAAACCAGCGCCATTAGGTGCCTCGTAGAAGATAACAGTACCGTCTTTGTCCAATCTTCTGGATCTTATTGGTCCCTTTAAATAGATATCTTTGAGTTTTCCAATCAGAAGCTCCTGACTGTCTGTAAGGCTAGAGTAGTATTCATAAAAAACTGACAGGACCTGTCTGTCTTGGTTCTGTTCGGCATATTCCTGAATTTCCCCTGAAATTTTCTCATCCCATGATCCTGTATAGGCAAAGACTTTGTCTTCAGCCAATCCTAGGATCATGCCTCTTTTCTGGCTGGCATATAGTGCACGTTCTTCTGGTGTCGGTGGTTTCATGATCTTGCTTGGGGCAAGCGAGCAGCCACGGAGGAATCCGGAAAGTCTTATTTCCGGATATTTGGGATAGAGAATAATTTGGGAACCTGTGGCTTCTTCAGTTTCACCTTCCGGTGTGATCCAGAACAGTTTGAGAGGTGCCTTGAATATCGGACCCTTGCTGGATTCTCCATCTGCGCGGATCTCTCCCAGTGGAAAATCCTGAAGAACTTCAAAATTTCCCCCAAAATAGATTTGCTGTTTGGAATTGTCATTATTGGAAAGCGGTTTGAGCAGGATCCGGGTTGCCCCTAGGGCCTGCATTGTCTGTGACATCTGCCTGATAGTCGCCATATACGATCCGGTCATTGTTCTTCTGACCGGATCGTACCTCTATTTGAGTGATTTTTATAGCTTTTACGCAGAAATCTTGTCTTTTTTATGCTCCTGAATTTTTGCTGCCCGTAGAATGTAAGGTTCCAGCAACCTTGCAACGGCAGTGAAGACGGGTACGACAACCGAGTTACCGAACTGCTTGTAGGCCTGTGTATCCGAAACTGGAATACGGAAGAAGTCGTCTCCATCCAGTTTTTGGAAGCCCATCAGTCTGGCACATTCCCGTGGTGTCAGACGACGCGGACGGTTCTTCTGGTTATCAGGATCATCAAAATCTTCTTCTCCCCGCTGCATATCCCAGCCGCGGTCAATCAGGATTTCCGAACCGTCTTTATGATAACGGGCCGAAAGGGTTCTGGCCACGCTACCAGGATTTTTCGGAGCTACCAGACCAAAGCC
>NZ_VPEN01000065.1:0-3095 GCF_013417135.1 Acinetobacter sp. YH16051
AAACAGGCTCAACTTAAAACTTATCCTTATTTTTGCCAGCACGTTTGTGGCTGTGATGATGGTATTCATTTTGGCTATCTTTTTATACATACCAAGCAAAGACGAAATTGATGAACGTAGAGCAGATATGGCTGTACTAAAAAAATATCCGCTACAAATTCGAGAAAGTGATGGTGAAACATTGGTGAGAATAATGAGGAAAAATTGCTACTCGTTTGAACCGAGTAGTGTCAAAGAAAAAACGTATGACTGGTGTCAGATCGACCCTAAAAAATACTAGTTGATCGGTACTTTGCTTGGTTTTTCTCATTACAAATCAAATTACAGCAAGCGCAAAATTGCCCGACTTTGAAACATGGCTTTAGCCATCTTTCAAAGCATCGAGCTGAAATTTCGCATAAGAGATTTTATGTTAAATAGGTTCGATTAAGCAGATCGTCTTCTAATTTTGAACATTGCTCATCATCAATGACTCCGGTAATACTTTGTAGCCACAACCCATCTGCTGCTAAACGAAGTAACTCTAAATCAGGATGACTATCCGTTTCTGCATGTTGAGATAATCTATTTTTTAGCCATTCCATCCAAATTTTATTAAAGGTAGGCTCTGTGATCATAGTCATTGATAACGCTGACCAAGCAGAAACCACCCCATCTATTTGATGGATAAAAGGACTATGAATATAAGCTCGTGTGAATTTACCATATTCTGTTGGATCGCGTTTAATCAAGTATTCAACTGTTTGATCTAAATCAAGAATTATTTGATTGAACATTTCTTCTATCAAATTTTTTTTATTCGGGAAATGGTGAAATACCCCCCCTTTTGTTATACCTACTGCTGTAGCAATATTTTGAATAGAAACACCAGAAATACCCTTTTGAGAAACAAGAATAGTTGCCTGTTCAAGGATGCGCTTTCGAATAACCTCTGGTTGCTTCTTTTGTTGCCGAATTTCTTTCACTTAATGACCTGCTGATTGCGAAAATAAATTAATAATTATTACGCCAGATACGATAAAACCAATTCCAATTAAAGCAGGATTATCTAGTGTCTGTTTAAAAACAAAGTAGCCAACTACAGCAGTTAGAACAATCCCAACACCAGCCCATATAGCGTATGCGATACCTAAAGGGATTGTTTTAATAACTTGTGATAATAAATAAAATGCCGTGCTAAAAAAAATAAAGACCATCACGCTTGGAAAAAGTTTTGTAAACCCTTCCGATTTAACTAAAAAACTACTTCCAATCACTTCGGAAACTATTGAAAATCCAAGTAATACATAAGCGAGTAACACACTGTTCATAAGTAATCATACCTAAAATACCCATCGGAAGGTATGTTAAATTTTCAAAAAAAAATTATCAATAATTATTTTAGATTTTCTAAAATTAACATAATACAACTTATACGAAACTGATATTTATTTTCCTTAAATATCAATGTTATATTCTAATCTTAATACCCCATTCTAGCCCGTATGGGGTTTTTTTATAATTATTCACGTTCCACGCTTAATATTTAAACAATGTTCCACGTTTTTGATTAGATATTTTAATCATTCCAGTAAGAGCCGAGCGAGTGTCTACGAGCGACCACCTGGCATTAAAATTTTGCCCCTGCCTTTTCCCTGATTACAAGCTCCCTTTTGCTTCATAACGAAAGATACAGAGCATCCCGAATGGGTGCGAACTTTGGAGCTTTTGCTTTTCAAAAAGTATGAGCGAAGCGAATACATTACCAATGCTTTTGCTTTTAGATTTCACAAACAGGATTAACCAAAAACTGCCCCACGAAGCGAGGAACGAGCTTCAATAGAGTACGAGCTTTAGCGAGTACATAGGGCAGTTTTAATAGTTTTTCCCTTTTTAATAGTTTTAATAGTTTTAATAGTTTTAGACAGCATGAAAGCCTTATATAGCAATACTCTTCAGCCTCATACAACGACAGATTTACCCTTATACAACGACAGATTTACCCTTATACAACGACAGATTTACCCTTATACAACGACAGATTTACCCTATATAACGACAATAAAAAATAATGTTGTTGTTTTAATTAACGCTTTTATAATATAGTGTCGTTTTATTGCAGAAAAATAATCCTTAAACCAAATGAAAAATGATCTAGTTATAAAAAGTAATACTCTTGTTGAAGCTTGCTTTAATCTCAGTTTGACTGAATATCGAATACTACATGTAGCCTTCACTGAATTAGCTGAATATGAAAGTGATAAAGGCTTATTCCACACACGAGAATTTAGAGTATATGCAAAAGATTACTCCAAGCTATTTAATACTGATGAATCCGATGCTTATAAGGTATTAAGGGATGCAAGTGAGCGATTATTTAACCGTTACTTCACGTATGATCGGGTCTATCAAAAACCTGATTTTATAGAATGTGTTAAATCGAGATGGGTACAAAAAATTAGTTATGCAGATACGCAGGGATATATTAAATTTCAGTTAGCCGATGATGTTTTTAGCATGATTGGACAACTGAAAGATTGTTTCACACGATATAGATTATCTAAAACAGCCCAATTAACGAGCGTTTATGCTATTCGCCTTTATGAAATGATGATTCAATGGCAAAGCACGAAAGTTGTTCCAGTAATAGAATTAAATACGTTAAGAGAACGCCTTGCTATTGAGGAGCATGAATATCCTAGAGTCTATGATTTTAAGAATCGTGTCTTAGACCCTGCTATTAAACAAATTAATAAATATACAGATATCACAGTAAGTTACGAACAACACAAGCAAGGACGTATCATTTCTGGGTTTTCATTTAAGTTTAAGCAAAAAAAAGACGATAAACCTAAAATTAATACTAAGCGTGACCCTAACACCCCTGACTTTTTTATAAAAATGACCGATGCACAACGCCATTTATTTGCCAATAAAATGTCAGAAATGCCTGAAATGAGTAAATATTCAAAAGGTACAGAAAGCTACCAACAATTTGCTATTCGTATCGCTGACATGCTTTTAGAGCCTGAAAAATTTAGAGAACTTTACCCATTTTTAGAGAAAGCAGGATTTAAATCATGATGCAACTGGAGAACCTAACAGCCAATTTTCAA
>NZ_VPEN01000066.1:0-3073 GCF_013417135.1 Acinetobacter sp. YH16051
ATACGTGGGTTATAGGGAGCAATATAAAGTTTCCATCCCGCTTGATTTACTCGTTTCATTAAATTCGCATACGCTTGATAGGCTTGCTCAGGACGTACAAACTCCTCTTTATTTAAGCCTGCATTAACAGTCATAACCTCAATACCATCTTCCTTATGAAACGATGTTCCTAATACATAAAAAACATGGTCAATAGCTAAGCTACTCGCGCCATTTTCAATCTTAATTTGACCAAGGTTCGGTGGTGAAAAATCTAATTCTCGAAAACTAGCGACAGGATGGTTATCCACGGCACTCTGATTGTATTGAGCAAAGTCTTTAAAGCCCTGTAGACCAAAATGGAGTAAATAAGGTTGCTGATTCATTGCACTATTCTCTGTATTTTTTGCATTAGGTTGGCAACCTAAAAGAAGGAAACCGAAGATGAAGACTAAGATAGAATTAAAATAATGCTTAAATCTTTCCATCATTACTGTCCTTGCCAACTACAAAGTCCGCTTTACTATTGCCCCATCCTGCAATAATTGCGAGTTCCTTCTCTAAAAATGATCGCCCTGTGTCACTTAACATTAAGGTATGATATTTTTCTGCTGCCTTCTGAATCCACTCCATACGGCTATCATAATCTTGAACTTTGGTATGCGCTAAAGGTTCGCTATAGACAGATTCAGGTAATTTGTCGAGTACATCTTTATGACGTCCTTCATATTTCCCATGTCTAGGCTTAACAGCATCAACACTATAATCACTAGAAAGGACTAAAGTACTATCGGGAAGTTTGGTATAGCTTTGTAAAGTTGCCTGTGCTTGTACCATCCAGTCCTTCCAAACCAATTCTTGTAAAATATTACGTTGTTCCTGTACTGCAATTGCCAGTAAATGTTTCATAAGATCGTCTTGTGCATCTTTAAAATTATCTCTCCTTGGTTTTCCTTTTCTTTTAAAAATGCCTTCTATCTTGGGAAGCATCCCAAAAGCCTGAGTAATTTCAGTTGTACTCTGCAAATGCTTAATGATGGGTAAACAACTCGACCAAGGAATATTTAACACTTCTTCCTTAATATGGGTGAACTTAGATACATCACGTTGAGTTCGACATTGATTAAAAGATTGCGAAGACATACTCCAAGCATAATGCCAAGGTGCAATATCCATAAATAACCATAAATTCCCTTTCGCAAAAGAGTGTACTGGATTGCGAACAAGTGGCGTCAAGACAAAAGGGGAAATAATGGGAATCCATTTATACCCCCAAGCCGTTAAGCCATGTTTAAACACTGCTGCAACAGTTTTTGAAGCAAATGCACCTAAGCCCATCCAATAATAACGGCCTTTTAATTGCTGACTTCCATGATTTTCTTGTTCAAGATAAATTTTGGCATAAACTGAGGCAATTCTTCTGGCTCTTGCTTCATATCCTGGTTCGAGTTTATAGAGATTCTTTTTGGCATCTTTTAAGTTAGACAGACGGATCATCGCTATTTGTTGTTGTACTTCCCAAAAAGTTAAGCAATCACACTGTGCTGTTTTACAGCTATTCTCTGTTGTATTTGTATTACTTTCCCAATCTAAATTACCCACTAATCATCTCCTTCACTCGGTTCAGCTTCTAGCTTCATCCAATTTAAATCGAGCTTTAAGCTTTCTTCTTGTAAGGAATTTATTCGTTTAGATCGGCCTTTATTATCTGCTATGGCCATAAACTCATCGGATGCATTTGAAATTTTATAATCAGCATTTTTAAAGGGCTCACCAGAGGGCAATAACATTTGAAATTTCTCATTATAGGCCTCATAAGTTTGCGAGCCTTTGATATTTACACCAACTTCTGTACCGCTTTTAAAAAGGTGCTGACCTGCCTTAGCCTCAAACTTTGCAGGCGTAATGAATGTAATTCCATTCTTATTAATGATGACTTGAGAACCACCTGCCATAGGTTTACCTATCTTCTTTAATCATTTAAAAATTAATCTTATATTTAGCTTAAAATAAATCTCTAATAGTTCAATTTTTTTCACCAAAGTATGACTTTTATCATAGCCATTCAATTGAATGATAGCATCATTGTTGCTGCAGACAATAAAGAAGTCACACTCAAAGAAGGTGAAACAAAGCAGTTAATAGATAACTTAACGTCAAAAATCCATCCTTGGTACAAGGGAATTATTACGGGAACAGGTGAAAGCTATGTGCTCAATCGTTGCATAACCTTATTTCAGCAAATAGCTCAATCAGAGTTAAAAGCTTTGCCCTATTGTCTAGAACTTTCACGGAAAGTGAGAGAACATGAAATCGGTGTTGATCATTTTCAAGTACAAAATACCAAGTTACTTTGCTCTAGTTATAGTGACAGCGGAGCTCAACTTTATAAAGTTGAAAGGTTCGATGAGGAGCAAGCCTACACAATCATGGCTGTTGAACCGATGAACATCACGGTATGGATGTTTAATCCCAATGTTGAAGCCATTTCAGCGGATCTACAACTTCTCTATGCTGATTTAAGAGACTACGGTACGTTTAATCATCAATCTGAGTGGATTAATTACTACATCAACCGGATTGCTCCTATTTATCAAAAGCAAAGCCAAGTCGATTCACTGATGAGTCAAAGCTTTGATTTCTTTTTTCAGACGAAGGATGAATATGTGTTTGGCCATATTCCCAACACCCAAAAGACAGCACTAGAATTCAAAGAAATTTCATCGAATATTAAGTCTATTTAACATAATGGATATTATACGAAGTACACTTGTATATTAATTTAAATATCAGTAACTTAAAAATTTTACTCTAACCAAAAAATGTACAAAATGCCGATTTTGAAACAAGTCGGCTTTTTTATGAGCGTTTTTGATAGTTCTTGCCAATAATTTTGTTTAAAAAGTAGTCAATTTTTCGGTTTTTCCAATGTTCTCAACTTCCCAGGATCTAAAATTATCCCCATTTCCTGCGGATAAACCTGGGACAGTTTTTAGCCGGTCTTGTACGCATTTGCTTACGTCAATTACGGCCCTTTGCGCCTGTACGACCTGGCTGCAATTTCCTATGATGGATTCATCAGGAACAGGAAGTT
>NZ_VPEN01000067.1:0-1658 GCF_013417135.1 Acinetobacter sp. YH16051
GAAAGACGTGATAGCCTGCGAAAAGCTCCGGGGAGGCGGCAAATATCCTTTGATCCGGAGATTTCTGAATGGGGAAACCCACCTACCTTAAGGTAGGTATCGTATGATGAATACATAGTCATACGAAGCGAACGCGGGGAAGTGAAACATCTCAGTACCCGTAGGAAAAGAAATCAATTGAGATTCCCTCAGTAGCGGCGAGCGAAAGGGGAAAAGCCCATTAAGTTATGTGTGTTTTAGTGGAATGCTCTGGGAAGTGCAACCATAGTGGGTGATAGTCCTGTACACGAAAGGGCACACATAATGATGACGAGTAGGGCGAGGCACGTGAAACCTTGTCTGAATATGGGGGGACCATCCTCCAAGGCTAAATACTCCTGACTGACCGATAGTGAACCAGTACCGTGAGGGAAAGGCGAAAAGAACCCCTGTGAGGGGAGTGAAATAGATCCTGAAACCGCATGCATACAAGCAGTGGGAGCCAACTTGTTTGGTGACTGCGTACCTTTTGTATAATGGGTCAGCGACTTATATTCAGTAGCGAGGTTAACCGAATAGGGGAGCCGTAGAGAAATCGAGTCTTAATAGGGCGTATAGTTGCTGGGTATAGACCCGAAACCGGGTGATCTATCCATGAGCAGGTTGAAGGTTGGGTAACACTAACTGGAGGACCGAACCCACTGTCGTTGAAAAGCCAGGGGATGACTTGTGGATAGGGGTGAAAGGCTAATCAAACTCGGTGATAGCTGGTTCTCCCCGAAAGCTATTTAGGTAGCGCCTCGGACGAATACCATTGGGGGTAGAGCACTGTTTCGGCTAGGGGGTCATCCCGACTTACCAAACCGATGCAAACTCCGAATACCAATGAGTACTATCCGGGAGACAGACTGCGGGTGCTAACGTCCGTAGTCAAGAGGAAAACAATCCAGACCGCCAGCTAAGGCCCCAAAATCATAGTTAAGTGGGAAACGATGTGGGAAGGCATAGACAGCTAGGAGGTTGGCTTAGAAGCAGCCACCCTTTAAAGAAAGCGTAATAGCTCACTAGTCGAGTCGGCCTGCGCGGAAGATGTAACGGGGCTAAAACTATGTGCCGAAGCTGCGGATGCATAATTTATTATGCGTGGTAGGGGAGCGTTCTGTAAGCCGATGAAGGTGGATTGAGAAGTCTGCTGGAGGTATCAGAAGTGCGAATGCTGACGTGAGTAACGACAAAACGGGTGAAAAACCCGTTCGCTGAAAGACCAAGGGTTCCAGTCCAACGTTAATCGGGGCTGGGTGAGTCGACCCCTAAGGCGAGGCCGAGAGGCGTAGTCGATGGGAAATTGGTTAATATTCCAATACTTCAGTGTAATGCGATGAGAGGACGGAGAAGGTTAAGTCAGCCTGGCGTTGGTTGTCCAGGTGAAAGGAAGTAGGCATGCATCTTAGGCAAATCCGGGGTGCTCTATGCTGAGATCTGATAGCAAGCTGTACTTGTACAGTGAAGTGGCTGATACCCTGCTTCCAGGAAAAGTCTCTAAGCTTCAGTTACACTGGAATCGTACCCGAAACCGACACAGGTGGTCAGGTCGAGTAGACCAAAGCGCTTGAGAGAACTCTGCTGAAGGAACTAGGCAAAATGGTACCGTAACTTCGGGAGAAGGTACGCTGTTGATG
>NZ_VPEN01000068.1:0-2951 GCF_013417135.1 Acinetobacter sp. YH16051
AAAAAAATTTAGACTCACACAGCTCCAGTTTGAGCAACTGGAGCAACACCTGCAAAAGGAAAATACAAGTTTCACTGACTTCATTCATTCATTAATCGAGCGTGAAGTCATGCAAGATGTGATTACCGTTCAACAAACCAAAGACGAAATAAAACCCACAAGAACAAAAATTAAAACAGTGATTGAGGTAGTCAAACGCTATCAAAAGACTGATCCGAATGTATTGCTAGAGCTATCAAGAATCGGCAACAACATAAACCAAATTGCACGAGCGTTGAATATCATCAAGAACGCAGATCCTCAAGAACAACGCAAACTAAATATTTTTAACATGTTGCTTGTTTTAAAAGGCATTCAAACCGAGCTAGAAAAAGTCTTCCCTGCCTTACCTAAAATTAGTCGGCAAAGCCCTGAACGCTTAAAAAAGCAGTTGTCTTCAGTACAACTGGCTGAGGATGATGAAAGTGCATATTAAATTTTTGAATCATGGCAAAGGCAATGCTGCCAAAGCATCGGCATACTTACTCGATAAGTTTGATCACATGGGCAATGTGCGTGCAGGCATTGAAGTTTTAAGAGGTGATGCAACCACATTTAACGCCATTTGTGATGCAAGCCCCCATCTGTGGAAATACACCAGTGGCGTGATTGCTTGGTCAAAGGATGATGCCCCTACAGACGAGCAGATCAGGGAGGTTTTAACCGCCGTTGAAAAAAATGCTTAAACAGGGTTAGACCCATCTCAATATCATCTGTTTGCCGTTCAACATACGGATGATGATGGCTCAAAGCATATTCATGTTTTAGTACCACGCCTTGATTTACAGAGTGGAAAATCACTCAACATTGCGCCCCCAGGGCATGAGAAACATTTCGACTCATTACGGGATTACTTCAACACAAAATACCAGTGGTCACGCCCTGACGATTTGCTGCTAATGCACACGACACAAGAGCCGAACCACGTTGCCAAGCTTAATGCTCAAGCAAAAAAAATACTCTCAAGCAAAGAGCTAGAAACCTTGCCCAAAAAGCAATTTTACAAAGCAATTGATAATTACGTGAAAACCCTCTTAAAAACCAACACAGCAAAAAATAGAGCGGAAATAATCACCTGTATCAAACAACTAGATGGAGTCGACTCGATAAAACCAAATAAAGAGTCTCTAACGGTCACTCTCAACAACGGCAAAAAACATCGAATAAAAGGTGATTTCTATCATGAAAACTTCGAAATTGGATCTTATTCAGAGCATCTCAGAGCAGCAGCAGAAAGCCGACCAACTGCAAGTGAGCTTGCAGCAGCTCTCACAGACGCTGAGCAACTTCGAGCAACTTATAGAGCAAAGCGAGAAGCCTATAATCAACAACACCACGCTTTTACGCAAAGTACAGCAGACGACAACAACCATAGAATCGCACCTAAGCTCGATTTTGACCGAGCTAGGGTTTCTATCACCCCAAGCAATAAAAACGCTAACAGCGAGCTATACGGAGCAAATAGAGGCACTTCAAAAAAAACTAGCGAATATAGATATTACGGAAATATCAAAAGTGAAATCGAGCATAGATTCGTTTTCAACCTCAATTCAGGCTCTACAGAACCACATCAACAGCCAGTTGCAGAGCCTTTCAATCGACAAGCAGAGTCTACAAAAGAGCATACAAACCCAAGTACAGCAAGCGATAGCGAACCAAAGCGTACAGATCGAGAGCGAAATACAAACACTGATTTCAGAAAAGCTAAGCAATCAGAGATCGAAATACATTCTTTGGGGGGTAATCAGCTTTGGAATACTGAGTCTTTTAATGAGTTTTTATCTGAGCTATCAAGCCAGCATGAATCTAAAGACCATCGAAGCACAAGAACAAATAATTCAGCAGAACAGTCAGCAAATCAGAAATCAAATCAAAATGTTGGAAATCCAACGGAGGTAAGCAATGCAGACAGAAATCGACCACTTCTTAACAGAGCAAAACAACTTGTTATCAGAACAAAACAGCTTATTGATTCAACAAATCAATTCATTAAAAACAATCTTGA
Organism: Acinetobacter sp. YH16051; assembly: GCF_013417135.1. Taxonomy (NCBI): domain Bacteria; kingdom Pseudomonadati; phylum Pseudomonadota; class Gammaproteobacteria; order Moraxellales; family Moraxellaceae; genus Acinetobacter; species Acinetobacter sp. YH16051. The sequence continues at coordinate 2,045 of NZ_VPEN01000068.1, forward strand.
GCGAATACAGCGAAGTAGAGCAGAGCTTAAAAACTCAACTCAAACAACAGCAAACCTTGATTTCAGCACAACAATCCGAAATAGCCAAAATCGAACAGGGGAGTTTTTCCGAGCAGTTACAGCAAGCATTTCAAGAAAACTTGAAAATCCAATTGAGTCAGCAATTAACCAAATCATTGAGTCAACTGGATTTAAAAATCATTGTCAGCAACTTAGTAACAGCAAATTTAGAACCGATTCAAACAACAATCAGCACACAACAATCAGACATCGAGAGAGCACTCTCGAAAATCTTGCAATTGAAAGTTCCGAGCGACTTCTACGAAGATTTGCAGATGCAAAGCAAGCAGATCAACATGCTTGGGAAAACTCTAGAGAACTTGACGAAATTAATCGAAAACTTGAACGACTAGAAATCGGAATAACAGAAATTCGACTCAAACCCAAGCCAGCTCTTGATTTTAAATATTTAAGAAGCGACGGTTATTACCCCGATTATGTTGCTTATCACAAAGAAATCAGTGAAAAACAACAGCAAGCATATAAAAATCAGAATCAAATACAACTGATTGTTTTAACGAGTAAAAAAATTAAAAATATAGAAGAATACATAAATCGATCAAGTAAAAATCTCACTCACAGCGAGTGTAGAAAGTTAGATGAAATCATCAAAAACGACCGAAGAATGTTGAGATATCTTGAATGTGAGAAGATTTTAGAGCCTAGAAATTCCCATCTCAAAGAACCAAGAGAATTATATCAATCATGTTTGAAAGGCTTTGAGACGATCAAAAATGATATTCACGAAATTAAAAACCCATCACAACAACAAAACAGCATTGAATTATCAAGTCATGAACTCAAACAGCCACAACCGAGAAATGATTTTGACTTGAATATGTAATCC
>NZ_VPEN01000069.1:0-2934 GCF_013417135.1 Acinetobacter sp. YH16051
CAAGGGTAAAGCCATCTTGCCGGCGTAAGATGGCACAACAGGCAGTTGCCCAGCATGCCATTAGTATTCGTTTGGCTTGTAAAGCATTTGGCATTAGTGAAACCTGCTACCGCTATCAAGCCAAACTCAGCGATGACAATGCACTCATTGCTGAACAGCTCATTGAACTCACTGAGGAAAATTCCGATTGGGGCTTTGGTTTGTGCTTCTCGTATTTACGGCATGTTGAGAGTTGCTGCTGGAATCACAAGCGGGTTTACCGCATTTACTGTGAGTTGGCACTGAATCTGCGTATTAAACCGAGAAGAAGACTAAAACGGCATGCGCCTGAACCATTGAAGGAACCAATCCGAGAAAATCAGGTTTGGTCATTAGATTTTATGCATGATCAGCTTTCCGATGGTCGCAAGTTTCGATTATTGAATGTGATTGATGATTACCGCCGCGAAGGCCTAGCCATTGACGCAGGGTTCTCATTGCCCACAATCAGGGTTATTCGTACGTTGAATCAATTGCTGGAGTGGAGAGAAAAACCGTTAGTGATCCGATGCGATAATGGTCCCGAATTTATCAGTCACGAATTTGTGCGCTGGGCTACTGAGCACGGTATTCGTATTGAATATATTCAACCGGGTAAGCCACAGCAGAATGCGTATATTGAACGCTATAATCGGACTATACGTTATAGTTGGCTGAGCAAGCATTTATTTGATACTTTGGATGAAGTACAAGATTATGCAACAAACTGGTTGTGGCATTACAACCATGAAAGACCACATCAAGCTAACAAAGGAAAGCCACCTCTAATGGCTGCTTAACCTCTACTTTTAACTTCGGTTATTTATGGGAGGATTACCGACTTATACTCTCTAATGCTACTTATCGTCTGTCGACTTATTGTCATCATATTTTCATTATTTGGACTCAAACAAGTGATTTCCAATAATGTTTCGTAAGCCTAGTCATAAACTACTATTGATTATTTCTAATAATCTAAAAAGTTATAGATCAGCCAATAATCTTTCACAAGAAGAGTTAGCTGAACTTTGTAAATTGCATAGGACATATATAGGAGCTATTGAGAGATGTGAAAAAAATCTTTCTTTAAGTTCCTTAGAGATAATTGCTGAAGCACTTGGAATCACTGTTCCAGAACTATTGATTCCAAGAGACTTTAATGACGCTACTATCAGCAGATGAGTATGTTCGTAATATCCAAAATGCAGGTATTACGATTCATACCCCTATCACTATTGGCCATCCTGAACTATGGATTCCAGATGAAATCCTAGAACAAATTTTAAATGAAAAATTATGTGGTTTTGATGTGAGTGCTTATGCTGTAAAATCAAGATCTAAAGTTGTTAAACAAAAGGTTTGTGAAATTCTAGGATATCCCATCGAAAAAACTTTTCCGAAAGTTCAACCTCGATTTACGGGTCAAAATTTTGATACATATAATCAAAAATCTAGAAATTTACAGATTTGGAATGAAGAGATTTCTGCTGAAAGACGCTATGTTATTATCGGCATTGACACGAATGATATTATTTACAAAGTGAAAGTTATAAATGGTGAAGAACTTTCCATTTTAGATACAACTGGCAAAATCACTACAAAATATCAAGCTAGATTTACTCCTAATGAGTCATTAGAACTTATATCCCCCCTTGATACAGATCAGTTGATAGGTCATTTAGCACCAGATTCGTATAAACCAACTCAATCTCCAATAGGTTTTCCATCATCTAAAGAATTACTTTCTATTAAAGAAGTATTCACTAGGCTCTCTCCACTCATTGGCTTAACTTTTAGTGATCCAGGCATAGTACAGGAACGTAATCGTGGGGCTGGATTACATAAATTAGTTTGCGAAGCTTTAGGATATTCTAGCTACGCTGATGATGGGAAATTCCCCGATATTAAAAATCAGTTATTGGAAGTCAAGCTTCAGACTTCTCCAACTATCGATTTAGGGCTAGTTTGTCCTGACAGTTTGGATAATTTAGGCTTCCCAGTAGATTCAACTTTAGTGCGTCATTGTGATACTAGATATGCGGTGTTTTACGGAACGACTAATGGGAGTCTAGTTACACTGACTCATCTAGTTGTTACTACTGGCGAGAGCTTCTTCAACAGATTTACTCAGTTTCAAGGTAAAGTAGTAAATGGGAAAATCCAATTACCACTCCCAGCAAACTTTTTTAATTAACACCAAACGCTTTAAAGACAAGTTCATCTAGCTTGTCTTTAAGCTTTGAACTTTCTTTCTGATCTAACAAGTTATAAATCATCTTTGATAACTTAATTAATTCTTGAGAGTTCTGTAATTCAGGATCAGGAATAGGAAATTCTTCAACATATTGCTTCATGAACCTTCTTTTTCCTGAATATAGCTTATTGTTAAATTTATAGTCATAAAACTGCTCAATAAACCTAGAGTTAGCAACTGCTAAACATAACCATAATAATTCATTATCTTTACTATCGTCTGGTGTAATCCAATAGCATTCACCATTAACTATATTGCCTTCTAGATCTATCCAAAATTTTGGTTTTTCAGAGATATCTGGAAAAACAATCTTTGGCTTACACCACAGACTTGGATTTTGTGGAACCCACAATTCATACCAATTTCTACCCGCTTTTATCAGATATTCCCTACTACTTAATTGCTCTTTGTACACTTCTAAATATTGTTTAGTAGCTGGATACTGATCTATATCTACGGCTTTTTTCTTTCCATTTTCACTTGTATGTGGATAAATAATTTCTTTAGGCTTATTCGGTCTGATAGCCTTAAACTGTTGCGCACATTCGCTAGTCAACAAATATTTGATTAATTCAGGTTTAGGATCAAACGAATCCCAATCGTCACGTATAAATACCTTATCTGCTGTAGACTTAACACCTACTCGAATTGGACCAATGTCT